>CAZHRH010000034.1:11780-17101 GCA_964534475.1 uncultured Wenzhouxiangellaceae bacterium | reverse complement strand
TGCTCGCGCTACAAAGATTCCTCGTTAAGCCAGTCGCGTGGCTTGAGACAGCGATACAGTACCGCTTCGCGGCTGTTAGCATCGGGCTGCCAGTTGTAGTGCCAGCGCGCCAGCGGCGGCATCGACATGAGGATGGATTCGGTGCGGCCACCGGACTGCAGACCGAACAAGGTGCCGCGATCATACAACAGGTTGAATTCGACATAACGGCCACGGCGGTAGAGTTGAAACGCGCGCTGCTGCTCGTCATAGTCCTGCTCCATGCGTCGCCGCACAATCGGCGTATAGGCCTGCAGATAACTGTCGCCGACCGCCTGCATGAAGGCAAAACAGTCGCTAAACGACCATGCGTTTAGATCATCGTAAAAGAGGCCGCCCACGCCGCGCGTCTCGTCGCGGTGCCGCAGATAGAAGTAACGGTCGCACCAGTCCTTGTAGCGCGGGTAGACATCGGCTCCAAACGGCTCACAGGCTGCTCTGGCGGTGTTGTGCCAATGCTGAATGTCTTCCAGTAGCGGATAAAACGGGGTCAGATCGTAGCCGCCGCCAAACCACCACACCGGCGGCTGGTCCTCGGCCTCGGCCACAAACATGCGCACGTTGGCGTGGCTGGTGGGCACGTTGGGATTGCGTGGATGAATCACCAGCGACACCCCCATGGCCTGAAAACTGCGTCCGGCCAGTTCCGGGCGGTTGGCACTGGCCGGTGCCGGCAACTGATCGCCATGAATGCAGGAAAACGCCACCCCGGCCTGCTCGAACACCCGGCCATCGTGCAGCACGCGGGTGATACCGCCACCGCCGGCCTCACGCTGCCATTCATCGCGGGCAAAACCGGCCGCACCATCGATGTCTGCCAGCGTAGCGCAGATGTGTTGCTGTAACTGCTGCAGATACTCCCTGACCGCAGAGATGCCGGCGCGATCAGCCTGCAATGAATGCGCCTGATTGTTGCCATCGACTGGACGGTGCTGGACTGAGACTGGTTCGGTTTCCATTGGTTAGGCAGATTTTGACATAATCAAATTGTAACGCTGTGCGCGATGCGGCGACTAATTCAGCAAAGGCGGTCTTGAAATCAATCCATGACAACCATGCTGGTTTGACTGGAATTATTTTTTTGCCGTCTTCTTTTTGCCGGCTTTTTTGCGCGCGGCCTTCTTCTTGCCGGTCTTTTTCTTGCCGGTTTTTTTCTTGGCCGTCGATTGCTTTACCGCGGTTTTCTTGCTTGCGGCTTTTTTGCCGCGCCGGCGTTTTTCCGGTGCGTTGGCCAACAGCTCTATACATTCATCCGCGCTCAGCGATTCCGGTTCGCGGTCCTTCGGCACACTAAGATTTTTCTTGCCGTCGGTAATATACGGCCCATAACGGCCTTTCAGTATCTGTATGCCATGGTCTTCATACACCCTGATGGTGCGCTCGGCATCGGCTTTTTTCTTCGCCGCAACCAATTCCAGCGCACGCTCCAGCCCCACCGTGTATGGGTCGTCTTCTTTCGGCAAAGACACGAACTTGCGCCCATAGCGGATATACGGGCCAAAACGGCCGATGTTGGCGACCACTTCTTCACCGGCATCGGTCTCGCCCAGTTCACGCGGCAGCTTGAACAGTGCCAGCGCTTCTTTCAGCGTGATCGTGGCGAGCTTCTGGCCCGGCAACATGCCGGCAAATTTCGGTTTTTCCTCTTCAATCTCGGTATCACCGATCTGGGCAAACGGACCATAGCGGCCCAGCCGCACACTGACCGGCTTGCCGGACACCGGATCAATACCAAGATCGCGCGCTTGGCGCGCCTGCGCACGGCTGACATTTTTTTCAATGTCTTCAATCTGGTGGCTGAAGCCTTCCCAGAATTCGCGCAATACCGGCAGCCAGGGTTGTTCGCCGCGGGCAATGGCATCCAGTTCGTCTTCCAGCCGCGCGGTGAATTCATAATCCACATAGCGCTCAAAGTGGCTGGAAAGAAAATTGGCTACCACGCGACCGGTGTCGGTGGGCATAAAACGGCGCGCATCCAGCAACACGTATTCACGGTCCAGCAGCACGGAGATGATGGAGGCATAGGTCGACGGCCGGCCGATGCCGTATTCTTCCAGCGTCTTGATCAGGCTGGCCTCGCTGTAGCGCGGCGGTGGTTCGGTGAAATGCTGATCGGCATTGATCTGCAGCAGCTTGACTGCCTCGTCAACATCCAGCTCCGGCAGGCGCACCTCCTTGGTCTGCTTGCCACCCACCGGCGCTTCTTCATACACGCTGAGAAATCCCGGCTCGCGAATGGTCGAGCCACTGACGCGAAAACGCGAGTTCTCGGCAGCAGCAAATTCCACCGTGACCGTGTCCATGACCGCGGGAATCATCTGGCAGGCCATGGTACGACTCCAGATCAGCGAGTACAGCTTGAACTGGTCATCATTCAGATACGGCTTCAAGCGCTGCGGCGTCCAGGCCGGGTTGGTCGGACGGATGGCCTCGTGGGCTTCCTGCGCGTTGCGTGATTTGGTGGCGTAAAAGTTGGGCTTTTCCGGCACCTTGTCGGCACCGAACTGAGTGCCGATCTGCTGGCGCAGGGCATTGATCGCCTCGCCGGCCAGCGACACCGAATCGGTGCGCATGTAGGTGATCAGGCCCTGGGTGCCGGAATCGGTGGTAATGCCTTCGTACAACTGCTGTGCCAGACGCATGCTGCGCTGCGCCGAATAGCGCAGTTTACGCGAGGCGTCCTGCTGCATGGTCGAGGTGATGTAGGGCGGTGGCGGTCGCCGCCGGCGCTGACGTTTCTTGACCTCGGCAACGTTCAGCGTGCCGGCATCGGCGCCATCACGCAAGGCGCTTTGCACCGCCTGTGCCTGATCCTCGCTGGTGAAGCTGAACTGTTCGACTTTCTGCCCCTGCCAGCGCACCAGCGCGGCCTGGAAATCCATGCCATCTTTGTGCAGGTCAGCGGCGATGGTCCAGTATTCCTGCGGCTGGAAACGCTCGATCTCTTCTTCGCGCTCGACGATCAGGCGCAGTGCCGGCGTCTGCACACGGCCGGCAGACAGACGCGGCTGCAGCTTCTTCCATAACAACGGCGACAGATTGAAGCCGACCAGGTAATCCAGCGCCCGGCGCGCCTGTTGCGCATCGACCAGATTATCCGATAACACGCGCGGATTGGATACCGCATGCTGCACGGCGTTTTTGGTGATCTCACTGAACACCACGCGATAAATGTGGCGTTTGCCGTTGAGCAGTTTCTTGTCGCGCAGAATCTCCTGCACGTGCCAGGCTATGGCCTCGCCTTCGCGATCAAGGTCGGTGGCAAGATAGATGTTTTCGGCGCTGCGTGCGGCTTTGACCAGCTTGTCCACGTGCTTCTTGTTGCGCTCGACAAGCTGGTAGTTCATGGCAAAATCGGCATCGGGATCGACCGCGCCGGTTTTTGGCACCAGGTCGCGGACATGTCCGTACGACGCCAGTACCTGGAAATCCCTGCCCAGATATTTATTGATCGTGCTCGCCTTGGCCGGCGATTCCACGATCAGAAGATTATTGCTCATCGGGTGTTCTGCATCGCTTCCAGTCAGTGACGGAGTTCCTGCTCCTCATAAAACACCAGATCCTCGATCCAGGCATAGTTGGCGGCCTGACCCGGCTGATTGAACAACACCATCAGAATGACCCACTTGAGATCATCCAGATCGGTATCTTCGGTCTCCAAGGCCATGATGCGATCGATCACTACTTCCCGGCTGGCCGGGGTCAGCACCCCCTGATTTTCCAGTTGCATGATGAAGCTGCGACAATCCATGTCCAGTTTTTGTTGTTCCAGATTGTGGTAAATGCGCGTCGGTGGCAGTATCTGCTTGTCGCTTTCCAGCGGAATCTGTTGTTCAGCCAGCTCATCCAGCCACTTGAACGCCTTGGTAATTTCGTTATTGCTGAAACCCGCCTGATGCAGATTGGTTTCCAGATCATCGCGATCTGGAGTGATCTCTGGATCGTCGTAGATGTAATTTTCAAACAGATACATCAACACGTCCATGACATTCTCTTTCATTCAATGACCTCTTGGCTGGCTGCCGGATCACGCACCCACCCGGCAGCTTCAGTGGAGACTTTACCATGCAGTTCTAGCAATAACAGCATGGATGAAATTGACTCCGGCGTCAAACCGGTGTGCCCGACCAGCTCGTCAATGGTCATCGGGTCATGACTCAGTGTGCGCCAGAGCAATTGATAATCTTCATCCAGGGCAATATCGGGATCCAGCCGGTCGCTGTCAAGTGCTGCGGCAGATGCATGCTGTTCCTGCTCCTGCGCAGCGGCAGCATCCGCAGCGACTGCGCTCGCCGGGGCTTGCAGGCTGGCTGCCAGTTGACCCGCCAGCGGCGCGATGTCTGCCAGTACCTGTTCGGCATTCTCCACCAGCCTGGCACCATCACGAATCAGCGCGTGACAGCCGCGACTGGTGGCGTTGCGTACCGAACCCGGCATGGCCATGACTTCGCGCCCCTGTTCGGATGCCAACCTGGCGGTGATCAGCGAGCCGCTGCGCAGGCCTGCTTCCACCACCAGCGTGGCCAGCGCCAGGCCGCTGATGATGCGATTGCGCGCTGGAAAGTGGCCTGCGCGCGGTTCTGTGCCCAACGCAAACTCCGACAGCAAGAGCCCGGTTGCAGCAATCTCGCGCCCGAGATCACGGTTGCAGGCCGGGTAAATACGATCCACGCCGGTACCCATCACGGCAATGGTGTTGCCGCTGGCGTGCAGGGCGGCACGATGCGCGGCGGCATCAATGCCGTCGGCCAGACCACTGGTGATGGTCAAGCCGGCGTGGCTCAGTGCTGCGGCTATCTCCTGGGTCTGTTGCAGGCCATGATTGCTGGGATTGCGGCTGCCGACCACCGCCACCTGCGGCTGCCACAGCAAATCCACATTACCGACCGCAAACAGCAACCAGGGCGGACGCTGAATATCTGTCAGCAGTTGCGGATAGTCGTCATCATGTATGTGCAGCAGGTGATGATCAGGCTGCTGCAGCCAGTCCAGATGCGCTTGCCAGCGCTCGCCGTGCGGCCGCTTGCACCAACTGCGCGCCTTGCTGATGGCCGCTTCCAGGCCTCGTATCGCCAGCGGATTACTGTCTTCACTGCTACCATGCCCGGCGCTTGTTGTGCTCTGCAGACTGACCAGCGGCGCGCCGGAAACAATGAAATCAAGCACCGCCTGCGGTGAACCGCAGCGCTGTAGCAATGCGCTGCAGGCAACATTGCCCAGACCGGGCGCCAGAGCCAGCGTGATCAGGGCTTGTTGTTGCTCGCTTGCCGTTGCCATCCCCG
>CAZHRH010000034.1:5252-11680 GCA_964534475.1 uncultured Wenzhouxiangellaceae bacterium | reverse complement strand
ATGCGTGACTTACAACACCTTGTCCGGGTTGGCCAGCAGGTCACCATCATGCACATCGCGCTGGCCATCCATGATCAGCGCATAACTGACCCGGTCGTAGCTGCGATAAACCATGATCCGGCCGATATACTCATCGGGCAACTGCACGTTGACTTCACGACTGGTGCCAAACACCCGGCGGAAACTGCCTTTGGGGCCGCGCACCGGATCAGCAATCTCTTCACCCGGATTCATCACCGCAAACACATGTCCGGCAGCAACGCCATCTGCAGCACCAATGTTCAGCATGACGATGTCGTTGTGCGCTGCAGTCGGACCAATATCGAGAATGCCGATGATGCGCGCGCCGCCGGGCACACGCTGCATCGACCGAGGATGGAAAAATTCTTCGTAGGCATAATCTTCCAGCGGCAGGATATAGTCACCCTGGCGCACTGCACGCTTGCCGTCATCAATTTCCAGAATGGCTACCTCGCCGTTGCGCAAGACCGTGGCGGTGGCCACCTCGAACAGTTCATGCCCGATCACCTGGCGATCCTTGCCGTCGATTTTTTTCAGTTGTCGCCACAGCATGGAGTCACGTCGATACTGTGAGCGATAGGTGCGGCCAGGGAAATCCGGCAATTTGTATTGGCGGATGTAGTCATCGCCGGCACGGCGCTCGCCGTAGGTATGCTCGTGAAACGCGGTCTGATATACCATGCGATGACGGGCAATCACCACTTGAGTTCCGGCCCCAACGCGCAGACCGCGCACATAAACCTGCTCACCGGGTGTGCCGAGAATGTTCTGCTCTTCGTTGGCCACCACATATGGCAACTGATCCAGATCCTCATCGCTGACCAAACGCGGCCAGCGCATAAATCCGCGCAGATCATCCAGTGGTATGGCACTGATCGGGTCTTCCTCAACCACGCGTATCTGCGGTGAACGCCGCACCACCTGTAACACCGGCCGGCCATTGAGATAACTCAGATTGAGCACATCACCGGGATAAATCAGGTGTGGATTCTCGATCTGCGGATTGGCCTGCCAGATCGCCGGCCACTCCCACGGCCGAATCAAAAAGCGGCTGGCCAGATCCCACAGTGTGTCACCACGCTGAACCACATACTCCTGCGGATGATCTGAGCGCAGCATCGGCGCGTCATCCCCGGACGCATCCTCCTGGGCCAGGCTGATTTGTGCCGACATGAGCAACCATAGAGCCGGCAGCAGAAAGGTTGCCATCAGCGCGATCATTTGGTGGCTGTTTGAAGTATGAATGAAATTGCCAGTTTGTGTATTCATAATCATCTGATCCTTGCTCGGGTTCTGACGTCCGGCAGCAACATCCCTGTGCTGCAGTTATGGCAACATCAATGCGCTCGCCATACCAATAAATGCTTTATTTTCCGTCATTTCGTTACATGATCTTACAAATCACATTATTTAGCAAGGGCAGCTATCGTTCCAGACTGATTTTTATCAGCCTCCTGATACATTGTATAATGATCACTCAGACAAATATGTAAATCCATGAGTAGACTGAACATCCTCGAATATCCCGACCCCAGACTGCGCACGGTGGCGACACCGGTGGCCGGTTTCGATAACGACCTGCAGCGACTGATCGATGACATGAGTGAAACCATGTATGCGGCACGCGGCATCGGTTTGGCTGCCACCCAGGTGGATCAGCATCTGCGCCTGCTGGTCATGGATGTGTCAGAGTCACGTGATCAGCTACAGGTTTTCATCAATCCGGAGCTGCTGGATCGCTCCGGCAGCACAAGCAGTGAGGAAGGCTGTCTGTCGGTGCCGGAAATCTACGCCGAGGTCAAACGTGCAGAAACAGTCACGGTGCAGGCGCAGAACGTCGCCGGCGAGTCCTTTGAGCAAACGCTGCATGGCTTGGCGGCCATCTGCCTGCAGCATGAGATGGATCATTTGCAGGGCCGGCTGTTTGTTGATTACCTGTCGCCGCTAAAGCGCGACATGCTGAAAAAGAAACTCGCCCGGCAGCGTCGCCAGCAGCAGGAATCGATCCAGGCCAACGCCTGAGCACGCATGGTCATTGTCTATGCAGGAACCCCTGATTTTGCCGTTCCTGCACTGCAGGCTCTATGCCAGCAGCAGTCATTGCAGCCGCAACTGGTATTGACCCAACCGGATCGTCCGGCCGGTCGTGGTCAGCAACTGCAAACCAGCCCGGTCAAGCAGTTTGCCAATAACCGGCAACTGCCGCTGCTGCAGCCGGAATCGCTGCGTGATGCAGACACGCGGCAACAGCTTGCCGCGCTGGCACCGGATCTGATCATTGTCGCTGCCTACGGCCTGCTGCTGCCGCCGGACATACTCTCATTGCCGCAGCATGGCTGCTGGAACATCCACGCATCACTGCTGCCACGCTGGCGCGGTGCGGCGCCGATACAGCAGGCCATCGCCGCCGGCGACAGCCACACCGGTATCAGCATCATGCAGATGCAGCGCGGTCTCGACACCGGGCCGGTGTATCTGCAAAGCAAGCTTGCCATTGCTGCCGACGATACCAGCGGCAGTCTGCATGATCGCCTCGCCCGGCTCGGCGCTGACGGTCTGCTGCAATGCATCAGCGCACTGCAGCAGGGCAAGCTGCCGGCGCCGGTGACGCAAGACGATACCCTGGCCACTTACGCCCCGCGTCTGCGCAAGAGCGATGCCCGCATCGACTGGCATGAGCCGGCCGAGGTCATTGCGCGCAAGATACGCGCCTACAACCCGTGGCCGGCAGCCTGGACTGAACTGCAGGGCAGGCGCACCATCATCTGGGAGGCACAGGCGATACCGGGCAACTACGGTAGCGTCGGCAACATCATCCAGGCCAGTCGGGATCGACTGCTGATCGCTTGCGGCAGCGGTGCAATAGCCATCCAAACACTACAGCCGGCAGGTGGTCGGCGCATGCCGGTGGCTGACTGGTTAAACGCGCATGGCAACAAACTCAAAACCCCGGCCTGAGCGCACCCAGGCAGCCACAGCCGGCCGGCCGGATGATGGCCGCGACAATTCGCGCGCAAGCGGCAAGAAAAACAGCCGAAAATCCACCTCTAAAGGCGCTGCCAGACACAGCAAAAACAAGCCACAGCCGCGTCAGCAACCATCAGCACGCCGCGCTGCGCTAGCCGTGCTCAGTGATGTGCTGCTGCAGGACCGGACTCTGGACCACGCCATAGACCGTCAACTGGCGCCACTTGATGATCGCGACCGCGCTTTTGCCCAGCATCTGGCGTATGCCACTTTGCGCCGCCTGAACGCGCTGAGGGCGGTTGCCGCACTGTTGCTGGACAAGCCGTTACCGCGCAAATATGCCGACATCGAACTGCTCTTGTTGCTCGGTCTGGTGCAACTGTGGGACAGCCATGTGGCCGCGCATGCCGCCGTCAGTGCCACCGTCAATGTGTGTGGCGAACTGGGCAAGAACTGGGCACGCAAACTGATCAATGCCGGGTTGCGCCGGTTTCAACGCGAGCAGGATGCACTGCTCATGCTGGCGCTGACCAGTGATGCCAACCGTTATGCAACACCTCCCTGGTTGCTGCAGAAGATGCAACAGGACTGGCCGCAACGCTGGCTGAGCATGGTGCAGCAGGGTCTGCGTCCGGCGCCGATGTGGCTGCGGGTCAATCTCGCCCGCAGCAGCCGCAATGACTATCTGCGACTGCTCAGCGAACAGCGCATTGCTGCCGCCGCCGGCAACAGCGGCGCGGATGTGCTGCTGCGTGAGCCGCTTGCGGTCGACAAGTTGCCCGGCTTCGCCGAGGGGCTGGTGTCGGTGCAGGACAGCAGTGCACAATTTGCCGCCGCGCTGCTGCGTCCTGATGCGCAGGACCGGGTGCTGGACATGTGCGCAGCACCGGGCGGCAAAAGCTGTCACTTGCTGGAACAAAACCCCCGCATCAAGCTCACCAGTCTGGACCTGCGGCCACCGCGACTGCAGCGCTTGCGGGATAATTTCGCCCGCCTTGGGGTGACGGGAAATATCGTCTGTGGCGATGCCCGCGACTGCGCGACCGGTGCTTCAGGCTGGTGGGACGGCGACATGTTTGATCGCATACTGCTGGATGCTCCCTGTTCAGCAACCGGGGTCATGCGCCGACATCCGGACATCAAATGGCGCTTGCAGGCGGACAAACTCGATGACATCATCAAGCTGCAGCAGCAGTTGCTGCAACAGGCATGGCGGCTGCTCAAACCCGGTGGTCACCTGCTGTACGCCACCTGCTCAGTGCTGCAGTGTGAGAACGACGACCAGATTTCCGGTTTTCTACCCGACCATGCTGATGCAAAAGCCGAGCTTATCGATGTAAGCGTCGGCCAGGCCACAACGCACGGCTGGCAATGCCTGACCGGCGACGGCGGCGGCGACGGCATGTATTACGCCCTGCTACATAAAACCATGTCGTGACAGTATGTGCATAAACCACGTCGTGCTCAAGGCCCTGCTGGCAGCCGCAGTGCTGACGCTGCTGCTGATCGGCAGTGGCTGCCGACAATCGCAAAACAATGCTGCGGCCCAAATCGAGATAACCGGCCTGGCATTGACACAGGACGATGCGCTGGGGCTGGTCGCCGGCGTTGACATGCAGCTAGGCAGACAGGCGCAGGAAGCACTGCAAAGCGGCATTCCCATTGTCATTACTGTGGATCTGCGCCTGGCTCGGCGTTACCGGTTTTTTGCCCGCGAGATCAACACCCGCAGCTTCCACTGGGAGTTGAATTATCTGCCGCTGAGCGAACGCTACACGCTGCAACACGCGCTCAGCGGCGAGATCAGCAGCTATCCCCGCCTGCGCATGCTGCTGGCCGATCTGCGCCAGCCGGTCGCCTATGCCTGGCCGGCCGATTCCCGGCAACAACAAGCGCTCACTAATGGTCAGCATCAACTGCAGTTGCGCGTGCGCCTGAACCGACTCAGACTGCCGGCACCACTGCGCCTGCCGGCTTTGATTTCCAGTCAATGGCGCTTGCAGGACGGCTGGAAGACCGTGCTGATCAGCGCCGACAAAGCCGTCGCCAGCAGTGGCTCAAGCCGCAGCGACATTGTCCGGGGGCATTTGCATGCGTTCTGAGTCCTGGCTGTTTGGCCGCAGCCTGCCGCTGCTGGCCTTGATCAGCATGCTGCTCGCCGCAGCCTTGCTGGTGGTCGATATCGAGTCCAGTGAAAGCCGATTGCCATCCATGAATCTGTGGATTCTGGGTTTGGGTCTGCTGGCACTGGTATTGTTGTTGGCCGCCATCATCGGTCGCTTTTATCGACTCGCGATGCAACTGCGCAGAGCCGAGCCCGGCGCCCGCCTGACGCGCCGCCTGACGGTGATTTTCCTTGCCCTGGCGCTACCGCCGGCACTGATTGTGTACCTGTTTTCCATGGAATTTCTCAATGAAACCATTGATGACTGGCTGAATGTGGGTCAGGAGCAGGCCATGTCGGATGCCATTGAGCTGGCGCGTGTGGTGCTGGATGCACGCATTCTACAAAGCCAGCGTGAGGTCCGCGCGATGACCATGGAATTGCGAGACGAGATCAATCAACGCGACAGCAGCAACTGGTACCCGCTGCTGATTGACAAGGTCAGCAGCAGCGGGCCGATGGAATTGTCCATTCTCGACGAGCGCGGCTCGGTGCTGGCTTCGGCCAACATCGATGGCTCGGTGATAAGTGCCGATCGCCCGCGTGATTTCACCCTGCTGCAAATCCTCGATAACCGCATCTATGCGGCAGCCGAACCGCTAAGCGTAACTGCGACCAACGCCGACAGTTCAACCCAGCAACTGGGGCGTGATCTGAAAATTCGCGCGGCGATGTTGATTCCCGGCACGGCACAGGGACGCGACAGGCGCATACTGCAAGCCATCTATTACCTGCCGGAGCAATTCAATGAGTTGGCCGGGAATATCGAGGCCGCCTACTTCGACAACCAGCGCGTAACCGTGCTGCGCGACGCGCTGAAATTGAGTTTCGTCATCATTCTGACGCTGGTGCTGGGCTTGAGCATGCTGCTGGGCATACTCGCTGCACTCAGCGTGGCACAGCGCCTGGTGCAACCGTTGACGCGGCTGGCCCAGGCCACTGGCCAGGTCGCTGTAGGCGATTATCATCAGGATGTGAAACTGCAAAGCAGCGATGAGCTGGGCTTTCTGGTGCGCTCGTTCAATCAGATGAGCATCGAGCTGGAACGCAGCCGTGTGCATCTGGAGGACCAGCGGCAATACCTGGAAACGATATTGAATCGCCTGTCTGCCGGGGTCATGTCATTTGACAGCAGCAACCATCTGGTCACCAGTAACGCCAGTGCTGCCAACATCCTTGGCATTGATCTGCAGACTCATAGCGGCCAGAGCATGGCCAGCATCATGGCCAGCCACGAGGACTTGGCAGTGCTGTTCGAGCGCATCCGTGAACGCAG
>CAZHRH010000034.1:0-5152 GCA_964534475.1 uncultured Wenzhouxiangellaceae bacterium | reverse complement strand
ATGGGGCGCAAACTGCAGCCGGTACTGGACAGTGATCACAGCAGCCTGCTGACGCGCGCAACCGCCACCATTGTCAATCAGGTGGAAGCGCTGCAGTCACTGGTCGATGCCTTCGCCGATTATGCCCAGGACAATCGCGCCGAACGCAAGGCGCTGGATGTGCATGAACTGATCGATGAAATCGTCAGCCTGTATCAGACCGCCAGCGATAGCATCGACTTCCGCTGTGACCTGCAAGCCAGGCTCAGTTGCATCCTCGCCAATCCCGGACGTATGCGCCAGGTTTTACACAATCTGCTGCGCAATGCCGAGGAAGCGCATGCCAGCACCGGCGCAGACAGCCCGCTGCAGATCGAGATCAGCACCGTTAACGAGCTGCGGGAGAATGCCCGTGGCATCATGCTGAGAATCCACGACAACGGGCCGGGCGTCGATGAGACCTTGCTGGACGATGTATTTCAGCCATATGTGAGCAGCAAACAGCGCACCGGGCAGCGCGAACCCGGCAGTCGCAGCGCCGGTCTGGGACTGGCCATTGTGCGCAAGATCATCGATGACAGCGGCGGCAACATCCGCTTGAGCAACCACCCGGATGCCGGTGCCTTGGTCGAGATCTGGCTGCCTGCCAGTGGCTCTTCAACCACTAGCGACGGCAGCGACGTATAATTCAGCATGTAATGAGCCAGGCTGAAACCGAGGCTGCTTTAATATGCCGGATCCTTTGCTACTGATCGTTGACGACGAAGCCGACATCCGCGAGTTGATATCGGACATTCTCGCCGATGAAGGTTATCGGGTGCAGACCGCCGCCAACGCCGGCGAGGCTGAGCATGCTTATCATGAGCAGCATCCGGACCTGGTGCTGCTGGACATCTGGATGCCGGACACTGACGGCATCAGCCTGCTGCAACAATGGCAAGCCAGCGCGCCGCTGACCTGCCCGGTGGTGATGATGTCCGGCCATGGCAATGTGGAAACCGCTGTCCAGGCAACCCGCCTGGGCGCCCTGGATTTCATTGAAAAGCCGGTGGCGCTGAACAAACTGCTGGTGATGGTGGAGCGGGCACTGCAGACGCAACCGCGCAGCATGGTGGAGTTGCCGGCTGAGCCGGAAACCCCGGAGGTGTTACCGTTGGGCAATTCCGAACATCGCAAGGCACTGCGCCAGCAGCTACAAAGCCTGGCCGGCAATCTGCGCCATTTTGCCCTCATCGGCGAGCCCGGCAACAATCTGCACGACATGGTGCGCTGGGTGCATGCCAACAGCGCCCTGGGAAGACAGCAATTGCTGTTTGATCAGCGCGCACTGCAGACTGTGCAGGAAGGTGGACTACAGCAGGGCAGCATTTGTATCAGTGCCGCCAGTCTGCTCAGCGAGCATTTGCAACAACAGTTGCTGGACTGGGCCACCGCCCATTGCGACAGCAAACCGCGACGGCTGGTGATCTGCAGCAGCAACGACATCGACAAGCTGCAGCAGCAGGGCGAAACTGCAGCAGCATTGTATGATCTGCTGCAAGCCAACGTGGTCACGCTGCAGCCGCTGCGCCGACATTTAATCGATGTACCCCTGCTGTTGCGCCACTATACCGAGCTGCTGTCGGATCAGGACAACCTGCCGTATCGCGCGTTTTCGCTGGCCGCACAGAACATTTTGCGGCAATATCAGTGGCCGGGCAATGAGCTGCAACTGCGCAAATACGTGCGTCAGTTGCTGCTGGTCGGCAGCAACGAGGAAATCAGCGCTGAAGAGGCCCGCCAGCAGTTGCAGTGGCTGCAACAGCAACCGGCATTGAGCGGGCTCGATGATGCCATCTACAACCAGCCGCTGCGCGCGGCGCGCGAGGCATTCGAACGCCACTACCTGACCCACCATCTGCAGCAGACCGACGGCAGCGTCGGCGCACTGGCCGATCGGGTCGGGCTGGAACGCACCCACCTGTATCGCAAACTGCGCAATCTGGGGCTGGACCCGCGTCAGGTCGGCAGGACCGCGGAAACGATCACGGAGTCCAACTGAGCATGAAAATCATCATTCTTGGTGCCGGTCAGGTCGGCGCCGGGCTGGCTTCCAGTCTGGTCCGCGAACAAAACGACATTACCGTCGTCGATACCGATCAGCAACGCCTGCGCGAACTGCAGGATCGTCTTGATATCCGCGGTGTCAACGGCTATGGATCACATCCCCAGGTGCTGGTTCGTGCCGGTATCGAGGATGCCGACATGCTGGTGGCAGTGACCAACAGCGATGAGGTCAACATGGTTGCCTGCCAGGTCGCTTTCACCATGTTCAAGACACCGACGCGCATCGCGCGCGTGCGCGAGAGCGAGTATCTAAGCCATCCCGAGCTGTTTGAAACCCAGCACATTCCGATCGACCTGCTGATCAGCCCGGAACAGCAGGTATGCAAGTTCATCCGTCGCCTGATTGAATACCCAGGTGCCCTGCAGGTGCTGGATTTTGCCCAGGCCAAGGCACAGATGGTGGCGGTGCGGGCGCGCTCGGACGGGCCGCTTGTAGGCCAGCAGCTAAGCACCTTGCGCGAGCATATACCCGGCGACGTGGATGCGCGCGTGGTGGCGATTTTTCGCGACGACCAGGCGATTATTCCGGAAGGCACGACCGTGATTCACCGCGATGATCTGGTGTTTTTCCTGGCGGCACATCAGGACATCCGCGTGATCATGAGCGAACTGCGCCAGCAGGAACAACCGGTCAAGCGCATCATGCTTGCCGGCGGCGGCAATATCGGCAGCACGCTGGCAAAAAGCCTGGAGTTCGACTACCACGTCAAGCTGATCGAACGCAGCCCGCAGCGGGCGAAAGAAATCACTGCAGAACTGGAGCGGGCCATTATACTTGTCGGTGACTGTGCCGATGTGGAACTGCTGAAAGAAGAGAGCATTGATCGCGTCGATGTGTTCTGTGCCCTGACCAACGACGATGAAGCCAACATCCTGTCCTCGATGCTGGCGAAGAAGCTCGGTGCCGGCAAGGTGTTGACCCTGATCAATCGGCCGGCCTATGCCGATCTGGTCGAGACCGAACTGATCGATGTCGCCGTGTCACCGCGTCAGATTACCATCGGGGCACTGCTTACGCGCATCCGCCGGGGCAACATCGAACGCGTGCATTCCCTGCGCCGCGGCGCCGCCGAAGCCATTGAAGCCGTGGCCAAGGGCAACGCTTCGACCTCGCATGTGGTCGGTGTGCGCATCGGCGAACTGGAACTGCCGCCGAGCGCTGCCATCGGTGGCATCGTGCGTGGCGATGAGGTCATTATTGCCCATGATGACATCAAGATCGAAACCGACGACCATGTCATTCTGCTGGTCACCGATAAACACCATATCCATGCCATCGAAGCGCTGTTCGAGGTCCGCGACGACGCGGTCTGACCAGCGCGGAATAAAGGCATGAATCTACTCACACTGCAACGTCTGGTCGGCGCGCTACTGCTGCTGTCCGGTCTATGGCTGCTGCCGCCGATGGCGGTGTCACTGTATTTCGAGGGCCTCAGCAACAGCAAACCGTTTGCCATTGCCGCCCTCGTCGAGCTGGCCATAGGTGGCGCCATGTTCTGGCCGCTGCGACGGCAGAAAACCGACTTGCGCGTGCGCGATGGTTTTTTCATCGTGGTCATCGCCTGGCTGCTGTTCGCCATCAGCGGTGCCCTGCCGATGTGGCTGATCAAGCAGCCGCACATCAGCTTTGCCGATGGCCTGTTCGAAGCCATGTCAGGCCTGACCACCACCGGCGCCACCGTGCTCACCGGACTCGATGACATGCCGCGTGGACTGCTGTATTTGCGCTCGCAACTGCAGTGGCTGGGCGGCATGGGCATCATCGTGCTGGCGGTGGCCATTCTGCCCATGCTGCGCATCGGCGGCATGCAGCTGTTTCGGGCAGAAACGCCGGGACCGATGAAAGACTCCAAGCTGACGCCGCGCATCACCGAAACCGCCAAGGCACTGTGGCTGATCTATCTGGTCGCCACCATCGCCTGTGGACTCGCCTACTGGCTGGCCGGCATGTCTTTGTTCGATGCCATCAATCACGCTTTCACCACCATGCCCATCGGCGGTTTCAGCACCCACGATGCCAGCATCGGCTATTTTCAGAATCCGCTGATTGAGTTCATCGCCATGCTGTTCATGGTCATCGCCGGGGTCAACTTCACTCTGCACTTCATCTCCTGGCGCGATACCAGCGTCAATGTCTATTTTCAGGATCCGGAACTGCGCCTGTATCTGCTGCTGCTGGCTGTGTTCGTCACCATCGTCACTACGCAGGTACTGTTCCAGGGTATTGCCACAGACTTTTTCAGCGCCCTGCGGTTGGGCGCGTTTCAGGCCATCAGCGCCATGACCACCACCGGCTATACCACCGACGCATTTTATACCTGGCCCGGTTTTGTGCCGATCATGCTGGTGATCATCAGCATCATGGGTGGCTGCGCCGGTTCCACCTCGGGCGGCATGAAAATCGTGCGGGTGATGCTGTTATCCAAACAGATGGTCAGGGAAATCCGTCACCTCATCCACCCCAATGCCGTGGTCGCCATCAAGTTCAGCAACCGTGTGGTCAACGATCAGGTCATCGGTGCGGTGTGGGCATTCTTTTTCCTTTACGTTGCCACCATTGTCTGTTGTGGCCTGTTGCTGCACGCCATCGGTCTGGATCTGGTCACCGCGTTCACCGCCACGGTGGCCTGTCTGGCCAATCTGGGGCCAGCACTGGGCGCAGCAGGAGCCCATTACGGCGATTTATCAGATACCGCCAAGCTGATACTCAGCGGCATCATGTTGCTGGGTCGTCTGGAAATATTTACCCTGGTGGTACTGTTCACACCGGCATTCTGGAAAGACTGATGGATGTGCAAGCCTTGTTGCAAATGCTGGGCGGCGAACGCGACGGTGCTATGCTGCGGCTGACGCTGGCACGCGCCTTGCTGCAACAGCAACAAGCCAAAGCCGCCATTGAACATTTGCAGCAGGCGCTGGTCTTCGACCCGGATTACACGGCAGCGTGGAAACTGCTGGGGCAGGTGCATAACGACCTGGGCCAGCACAGCGAAGCCCTGCAGGCGTGGCAAAATGGCGTTACCGCCAGCAGCAGGCGCGGCGATCAGCAGACCGGCAAGGAACTGCA
>CAZHRH010000033.1:8911-17138 GCA_964534475.1 uncultured Wenzhouxiangellaceae bacterium | reverse complement strand
CCCCTTTCCTGGGCAGTAAAAACAGTTGCAGTCGCTGTCTGCTGCTGATGGTATTAGTGCTTGCCAGCAGTCATCTGGCCGCCGATGAACATGAACCATTTGCCAATCTCGAATGGCGCAACATCGGCCCGGTGAATATGGGCGGACGCGTGGCAGATGTCGAAGGCGTGCCGGGCGATCCGCGCGTTGTCTATGTCGGCAGCGCTTCCGGCGGCATCTGGAAATCCACCGATGCCGGCATGACCTTTGCGCCAATCTTTGACCAGCAGCCGGTCGCCTCGATCGGTGATCTGGCGCTGGCGCCGTCCAATCCGGATGTCATCTACGCCGGCACCGGCGAAGCCAATGTGCGCAACTCCGTGTCCATCGGTACCGGCGTTTATCGCAGCAGTGATGCCGGCGCGAACTGGGAGTTGCTCGGGCTGGAGCAAACCCGGCATATCTCGCGCATTGCGGTGTCGTCGCTGGATCCTGATCATGTCGTGGTCGGCGCGCTGGGCAATATCTTTGCGCCGTCCGAGCAGCGTGGTGTGTATGTCAGCCAGGACGGTGGTGAAAACTGGCAGCGCACGCTGTTTGTCGATGAATACCATGGCGTGGCCGATCTGGCCATGGATCCGCACAATCCGAACATTGTGTTTGCCGCCATGTGGCGTTTTGAGCGCAAGCCGTGGACGCACCGGACCGGCAGCGAGGATGGCGGTATTTTCAAGTCGGTTGATGGTGGCATGAACTGGCAGCGCATCAGCAAGGGCTTGCCGGATCTGATGGGAAGGGTAGCGGTGAAGATCGCGCCGTCCAATTCCGCGGTGGTCTATGTCATGGCCGAAAGCGATGCCGGCACCTTGTTTCGCTCGGATGATCGCGGCGAGAGTTTCGTCAAGGTGAGCGAGGAAAAATCCATCGTCGCCCGTGGCTTGTACTATACCGATCTGCGCGTGGATCCACAGGATGAAAACAATGTGTATTCTGTGGCCAGCCTGCTGCAGCAATCGATCGACGGCGGCAAAAGCTGGCAGCGGTTGGCCAGCAAGGTACACATTGATTTTCATTCGCTGTGGCTGGATCCGCTCAACCCGCAGCGCATGTGGGTGGGTGAAGACGGCGGCGTGGCCTTTTCGCAGGATGGCGGCGAGCACTGGACCGCACCGCGCACCCTGCCGCTGGGACAGTTCTATCAGATCTTTGCCGATGACGGCGCCGGCCCGTTTTATCGCACCGGTGGTGGCCTGCAGGACAATGGCACCTGGATCGGCCCGGCCGCCACCCGCGAGCGCGCCGGCATTTACACCGATGACTGGCACATGTTCAGTTTCGGTGATGCCTACTGGGTAGTGCCGCATCCTGACGATGACGACGTCTTCATCAGTGAGGCCCAGGGTGGTGCCATCTGGCGTACCAACATCAGCAATCGCCAGCAACTGGACATCAATCCGCAGACCGAACGCAACGACGGCGGCCCGGTCGAGGCACTGGCATTCCGTTTCAACTGGAACTCGCCGATCATCCAGTCGCCGCATGATCCGATGACGGTGTATTTCGGCGGCAACGTGGTATTCAAAAGCAGCGATTTTGGCGATAGCTGGCAGCAGATCAGCCCGGACCTGACCACCGATGATCCCGCCAAGCAGGGCGAGGCCGGCGGCCCGGCCTGGTATGAAAACACCGTGGCCGAATGGCATACCACGCTGATTTCATTGGCCGAATCAGCGCACACCGCAGGAATTTTATGGACCGGCAGCGACGATGGTCTGCTGCACGTCAGCAACAATGGCGGCGATGACTGGCAGCTGGTGGCGCGTCCGTCCGGAGTGCCCGAATTTTCGCCGGTCTCGCATGTGGAGCCGTCGCGGGTGTCTGCCGAGCGCATCTACGTCAGTTACGATCGCCACATGTTCGACGACAACCGGCCGCACATCTTCCGCAGCGACAATCTGGGGCAGCGCTGGCAGCGCATCACTGACGGCCTGCCGGACAACGCTTGGGTGTGGGTGGTGCGCGAAGATCCGCGCAATCCAGACGTGCTTTATGCCGGTACCGAATTCGGCCTGTTTGTTTCGCACAATCGCGGTGATGACTGGCAGGAGCTGGATCTGGGCAACCTGCCCACGGTGGCAGTGCATGACATCGTCGTGCATCCACGCCGCAACGACCTGCTCATCGGTACCCACGGGCGTGCCATCTGGGTGCTGGATGACGCCACGCCGATCCAGCAGTATCAGCCCGACAACGATGAGCCCGTACTGTATCCGCCGCGCACCGCCTGGCGCCATGCCCGCAGCTTCACCCGCTATGGCATCAGTGATGCCCGCTCGGTGGCGGACAATCCTGCTTACGGTGCCATCATCGATTATTACCTGCCGCAGGTTCCCGAGGCTGTCGATGACGATGCCACAGAAGATGATGCCCGGCAGGATGACGACTGGTTGCGGCTGGAAATGGTTGCTGATGGCGAAGTGATTCGAACCATTAAAGACATTCCGGCCAAGCCAGGCAGCAATCGCACGGCCTGGGATCTGCGCGTTGATCCACCGACCTATCGCACCGATGAACAGGAACCGGCCTTGTTCGGTGGGCCCACCGAAGGCGCTGAGGTGCTGCCGGGCAGCTACATCGTGCGTTTGACGGTCAATGATACTGTGCTGGAGCAGACAGTTGAGGTGCGCGTTGATCCGGCGCTGAATGCCAATCTGGATGGCCTGCAGGCTGAATCTGCTGCAGTTGATGATATCAACAGCATGTTGTCAGAGGTCAACGAGCAGTTGCGCCGGCTGGACAACATCAAGCTGCAGCTGGACAACCGAAAGCAGGAACTGAAGCAGCTTGGCATTGACCTGTCAGATGAGGATCAAAAACGACTGGATGACTTTGCCGGCGCGCTGGATGCGCACTATGCACTGCTCACGCGCGATGCCGACAAGCCGCGCTGGGCCGCAGGTCCGGAACTGGTGGAACATCTGGAAAGCCTGAGCAGTGACCTGGGCAGCCGTTTCCAGGCACCGGCACCGCAGCAGCTGGCATTCAAGGACACACTGCAGCAGCGGTTTGACCGCGCCATGCCGAAGCTTGATCAGTTCATGGATACCGAGCTGTCCAGCTTCAATGCCATGCTGGCGCAAGCGGGAGTTGCTGCAATCAGCGCAAGCAGTGCCGCTGAAGATTGATCCGTTTGTCCGGGCCAGCTGTCGTTACCAATTACGAATTGCCAGCCAGGCCAGCGCGTGCATGCTGACCACCAGCAGCGTCAGTTGCCAGCGCAAGTCATGCAACCAGGTCGGCATACCGGCGGGACGCAGATGATCCACCAGGCCAACGGCAGCAAAGCCTGCGGCCAGTACCAGCACCTGCCAGTGCGGGCGTGGCAGCAATACGGCTGTGACTGCGACCAGGCTGGGAGCAATGGCAATGACATATTCGCTTGCTGGCGCTTGTTCAGTGCGCGCCGCCAAACCCCAGCGGATACCACCCAGAAACGACAGGATCACGGCGCTGTAGACGATAAAGACCTGCAGCGCAAAGCCATCGAACAGCGGCCAGCCGCTGTGCAGGTTAACGGCGGTAATGGCAAACGGTAACACCCCGGCAAAGCCCAGCCAGCGAGCTGTGGCTGTCATGGAATGACGCTCTAGCATGAGTCAGGTCTCCCGAATAGTCTGCGCAAATGTCCTTGGTGTTGGTAGACTGTAGCAGAATGGATTCCCGGATTGTTCATTGCTGATATTTGCTAGCGGATTGCTGCCTTGCTGCGTTATGCCCTGGAAAGATTGCTGACGGCGATACCGACGCTGTTGTTGCTGATTACGCTGGCATTTTTCATGATCCGGCTGGCTCCGGGCGGGCCGTTTGATGACGAGCGTGCGCTCAGTCCCGAAATCGAGCAGAATCTGAATCAGCTCTACCATCTGGATGAGCCGTTACCGCTGCAGTATTTACGCTACATGGGGCAAATTCTGCGGCTGGATTTCGGCCCGTCATTCCAATATCGAGACTGGACCGTCAATCAGTTGATCGCACAGGGCTTTCCGGTGTCCTTGACCATTGGCGGCCTGGCCCTGCTGCTGGGGCTGGGGCTTGGCGTGGTGATCGGTATGCTGGCCGCATTGCGGCAGAATCGCTGGCTGGATTACCTGCTCATGTCGCTGGCCATGGCCGGGCTGTCGATTCCGGCCTTTGTGCTGGCGCCGATACTGGTGCTGCTGTTTGCCGTGCAGGCAGGCTGGCTGCCGGCCGGTGGCTGGGAATGGCGGTTGTCATACATGCTGTTGCCAATCGTGACGCTGGCCATGCCGCTGATCGCCTATGTCGCTAGGCTGACCCGCGCCAGCATGATCGAAGTCATGCGCACAGCCTTCATCCGCACCGCCAAAGCCAAAGGCTTGCCGCTGCACCTGATCGTTCTGCGGCACGCGCTGAAACCGGCACTGTTGCCGGTGGTGTCGTATCTGGGGCCGGCGGCAGCCGCCGTGCTCACAGGTTCGGTGGTGATTGAAAAGATTTTTACCATTCCCGGTCTGGGCACTTATTTTGTGCAGGGCGCGCTCAATCGCGACTACACCCTGGTACTGGGTGTGGTGATTTTCTATGGCATGCTCATTATTCTGTTCAATTTGCTGGTGGATCTGCTGTATGCCTGGATGGATCCGCGCATCCATCTGCATGGCCAGGAGCGTCACTGATGGGCAGGCTGAGTGACTGGCGCCGGCAACGGCGCAAGCATCAGCACAGATCGCTGTGGCAGGATGCCTTGGTCAGATTGTTGCGCAATCGTGCCGCGGTCATCGCAACTCTGTTATTGCTTGGTGTTGTGCTGTTGGTCATCGCCGGGCCCTGGTTGAGTCCATGGGATGCGCAAATTCCCGACTGGGACCAGGCTGCCATGCCGCCGGATGCATCCAGCCAGCACTGGTTCGGTACCGACGCCATCGGTCGGGACTTGTTCGTACGCGTGCTGGAAGGCGGCCGCGTGTCGCTGCTGGTGGCCCTGCTGGCGACCCTGGTCAGTCTGCTGATTGGGGTCGGTTACGGGGCCATCGCCGGCTATTTCGGCGGCCGGCTGGATGCCATTATGATGCGCCTGGTGGACATTCTGTATGCCTTGCCGTTTCTGTTTTTCGTGATTTTGTTGATGGTCATATTTCAGCGCAACATTCTGCTGATTTTTATTGCCATTGGCGCCATCAACTGGCTGGACATGGCGCGCATCGTGCGCGGTCAGACCATGAGCCTGCGCAACCGGCCTTATGTGCAGGCCGCCGAGGCCATGGGGGTAAAGCCCGGCCACATCATAAGCCGCCACATTTTGCCGAACCTGCTCGGGGTGGTGGTGGTTTATGCCACGCTGACCATTCCACAGATCATGCTGATGGAGTCTTTTCTCAGTTTTCTTGGTCTGGGTGTGCAGGAACCTGCCACCAGCCTGGGCGCGCTGGTCAGCGATGGTGCCCAGGAGATGCAGACGTCACCATGGACACTGCTGTTTCCCGCCGGCTTGCTGGCATTGACGCTGTTTTGTTTCAATTTTATCGGCGATGGTCTGCGCGACGCGCTGGACCCGCGTGATCATCTGTAATGGACGCTGAAACTTCTGCACCCCTGCTGCAGGTCAGTGATCTGCAGGTCCGCTTCAACACGCCCGATGGCGAGTTGCAGGCCTTGCGTTCGGTGGATTTTTCCATTCGTCCCGGTGAAGTACTGGCGGTGGTGGGGGAATCGGGATCCGGCAAGACGCAGTTGGCCATGGCGGTGATGCGGTTACTGGCGGAAAATGGCCGCGCCAGCGGTCAGGTGATGTTTCAGGGCCATGATCTGCTGGCTTGTGGCCAGGCACAGTTGAACCGCCTGCGCGGCAGTGAAATGGCGATGATCTTTCAGGATCCGGAAAACACGCTGAACCCTTATCTGACCATCGGCAGGCAGATGAGTGAGGTGCTGGAACAGCATCGCGGGATGGCGCATAGGGATGCCTGGCAGATGGCCGAGGAAATGTTGCATCAGGTGCGCATCAGCGATGCTCCCGGCTGCATGCGCCAATATCCGCATGAGTTATCCGGGGGCATGCAGCAGCGCATCGTCATCGCCATGGGGCTGTTGTGTCAGCCAGCCCTGTTGATCGCCGATGAACCGACCACGGCGCTGGATGTCACCGTGCAGGCCGACATCAACCGTTTGATGCTGGATCTGCGCGAGCGCTATCAGACCGCGATCATGCTGATCACGCATGACCTGGGCGTGGTGGCCGGCCTGGCCGACAATGTGCTGGTGTTGTATGCCGGCCAGACCATGGAGTATGCAAGCGTGCGGGATTTGTACCGGCGACCGCAACACCCCTACAGCCGCGCCCTGGTGCGCGCTGTGCCACGGCTGGACAGCAAACGGGGTGACAGTCTGCAGCCGATTCCCGGCAATCCGCCCAATCCGCTGCAGATACCCAGCGGTTGCCCGTTCCGGGACCGCTGTGCATATGCCTTCGCCGACTGCACGGCAACACCGCTGTTGCGTGAGGCCGGCCATGGTGGTCTGATCGCCTGCCATCTGGAGAGTTTGCCGGAATGATTGCCAGACCTGATCAGAGCCGGCCCATCGTTTTGCAGGTGGCGGATTTACACTGCAGTTATGCCGTCTACAGCGGGAGCTTGCTGCGGCAGCGGGAACAGCATCGCGAGATCCTGCACGGAGTCAGTTTTGATCTCGCCCGGGCCGAGGCGCTGGCCATCATCGGTGAATCGGGTTCCGGCAAGACCACGTTGGCCAAGGCGGTGCTGGGGCTGCTGCCGGTGGATTCGGGTGAGGTGAGCTGGCGCGGTGAGTCGCTGCTGCAGCTGTCAGCAGAAGCCATGCGCCTGCGGCGGCGTGAAATGCAGATGGTGTTTCAGGACCCGCAGGGCTCGCTGAATCCTCGCATGACCATCGGCGATATCCTGGCTGAGCCACTGCATACTTTTTACCCCAATATGGCATCGGTTCAGGTGCGCGAGCGCGTGCGCGGCATGTTGAAAATGGTGGGGCTTTTGCCGCATGTGCTGAATCGTTATGCGCACGAGTTTTCCGGCGGCCAGTGTCAGCGCATTGCCATCGCCCGCGCATTGATTCTCAATCCGCGCCTGCTGGTATGTGATGAGCCGGTGTCGGCGCTGGATGTATCGATTCAGGCGCAGATCATTTATCTGCTCAAGGATCTGCAGCGCAAACTGCAGCTTTCACTGTTGTTCATCGGTCATGATCTGGCGCTGGTGCCTTATCTTTGTGATCGGGTCATGGTGTTGTATATGGGCGAGGTAATGGAACTTGCAGACTGCGACCGGCTGTATTCACAACCTGTGCATCCCTACACGCAGGCCATGCTGGCAGCCATACCCAGGCCGGACCCGGACTGGCAACCGGTACCGCTGAACGCAGTTTCGCATGATGTTGTCGCCAGTGCAGAGCAGCGCCCCGACGGCTGCATATTCGCTCAGCGCTGTCCGCATGTGCAGTCACGCTGCCGGCAGGAAAAGCCGCGCCTGCGGCAGGTGCGTCGTCGCCAGGTGAGTTGTCATTATGCAGAAGACATCATGGCCGACAGTGATGCTGTTGTGGGCACTGGCGCTGATGGCACCTGACTTGTTCATCACAGCGGTGTAAAATTGCAGGTACCCAATCGCGACTGGCATAAAGAGATATGAAGCGGAGACTGAACCATAGCCTGCTGCTGTTGTGCACGCTGCTGCTGAGCGCCTGCGGTGGCGACAAGCAGGTGCGACCTGAAGATCGACCGGCAGTACCGCGCAGCATCGTCATCGGCATGACCGCAGATGCCGTGCAGTTAAGTGCCTTCGAGAACATCTTCGCCAATATCCTGCGCACCGAGGGTGAAGTGGTGTGCCTGATCGCCACCGGGTTGCCGGATCTCAGTGCCGGCATTACCATGGAAACCCTGAATGCCGCAGCCACTGCGGCGCACGTCGATGCGGTGATCATCAACCGCATGGTGCCTGAGTCGGCACGCGGGCTGGAGGCCGGCAATCTGACTGAGTACCTGGATCAGATCACCCCGGTACGACGCGTCGAGGAAGCCAGCGGACTGATTGAAACTCGCGCATTCGATATTGCCAGCGGCAAGCTGTTGTGGAGCGGCTGGTCCAACGACGTGAACCCGCGCGGCAGACTGCAGGATCTGGCCAAGGAGGCCACCAGAGTGGCTGAAAAGCTGGCCAAATCCAGGGTGCTGTTCCAGCAGGCATAATCTTTA
>CAZHRH010000033.1:0-8811 GCA_964534475.1 uncultured Wenzhouxiangellaceae bacterium | reverse complement strand
AGTGGCTGAAAAGCTGGCCAAATCCAGGGTGCTGTTCCAGCAGGCATAATCTTTATTGATTGACCACAACGTCAATCAGCAGGCGCCCGTCGATGTCCTGCACAATGCCCAAACGACGCCATTGCCGCAGCGTGGCCATGGCGTCGGTCTGGTCTTGCAGCAGCACCGTGAGCATGGTTTGCATGGTCTCGCTGGAGGTTTCGCCCTGTATCTGCGCGCGCATGCCCCCGGGGCGCAGCTCGATTTCACCATGCAGCACCAACGTGCCTGTGGCTGTAGCAACCTCTACTTGCCTGAGCAACAATCGCGGTCGCTGCTGCAGCAGTTCAGCGGTCTGCGCCGCCAAATTCAATGGCGCCAGCGTGCCGGGTTCGGGCTGTGTCCGGTAGGCATAGAATGCCTGCAGCCATTGCCTGGCAGCGGCGCGATCAAGTTGATGCAGTTCCAGCTCGATTTTGACTGGCCCCATCGATTGACCTCCACCTTGCCAGTTTTGAGCCTGCAGTGTCAGCACAGGTGGCGCTGATGCCGGCCAGCGCAACTGCACTTGCGCAGCTTGCAGCCTGCTGCCGGCAGCAGACTGAGCTGACCGCACAGGGTCTCCTGTAGCGTGATCAGCGCGCTGTATACAGCTTGCGTGGGATCGCCAACCGAGCCTGTCGGCGTGCAGTTTTGCCAGGCCGTTCTGCAGCCAGTTGCGATAATCTGCCAGCCGCAGCTCAAGCTGCAGATGCTGCCAGTCAACTGTGTTATCGGCAAGACACAGCAAGCCTGCCGGATGCTTGAGCGCGGCATGCAAGTCTGCTGCTGCCAGCGTTAGCTGCAGTTGCCCCGGCAGCGTGCCGCTGGTGCTCGCTGTTGCGGATCTCAGGTCAAGCTGTTCCGGCAGCAGCAAAGTGCTGCTGACATGGCCGCGCAGATTGCTGTACAGGTCGATTTCCAGGTCATTGCGCTGCCCGGCATGATCAGCCTCGTCGTCTGCTCCGGTTTGCAGCAGTTGCATGCCACCGCGCAAGCGCAGCCAGCCGGGCTGCCACGGACGGCGCAACAGTGGACCGTGCTGCAGGCCAGCGTGAAATCGCATCGCCAAGGGCGCGGTTGGCGCTGTGGCCAGTGTGATCTCAGTGTTGAACACACCCGCTCGCAGACGCTGCTGCAACAGGCTAGCAGCCGCTGTCTGATTGATCTGCTGCTGGATTTGCCGACGCAGTAGCCAGCCGGTGGCCGCGCTCACAGCAGTATGCAACAGCAGCAAAACAGTAACGATCAGCGTGATCCGACGCAGCATAGGACTTTCTCAGATGCCAAATCACTATAATACTGCGGCTATGGAGTCAGTTGACCATGAAGGATTACCAGTGCCACAGCTGCGTCTGCGTTGCCAGCGTGGGCTGGATGAGCTGGGATTGGCGGCTACTGAAAAACAGCTCGATCATCTGGTTGCTTATCTGGAAATGCTGCAGCAGTGGAACCGCAGCTACAACCTCACTGCAGTGCGCGATCCGCTGCAGGCGGTAGACCGGCATATCATCGACAGCCTCAGTATCAGCCCGTGGCTGCATCCCGGGCCGGCGCTGGATGCCGGCAGCGGTGCCGGCCTGCCGGGCATTCCGCTGGCCATCATGCGCCCGCAACAGCACTGGTTGCTGCTCGACAGCAACGGTAAAAAAGTACGATTTCTGCGCCATGTGACGAGGAGCTTGAAACTGAGTAATGTGGTGGTGATGCAGCAGCGCCTGGAGCGCCTGCTGCCCACTGATCTGGAGGGTGATATGCGCCCGGTGCAGATTGTCAGCCGCGCGTTTGCACCACTGCGGCGTCAGTGTGCGTGGGCGCAGGTCTGGTTACACAGCGGCTGCAGTCTGCTGGCCATGGTTGGCGCAGTGGATAGAGACGATATCAGTGCGCTGCCGGATGACATTGTGCTGGTGGAAAGCATACCGTTGCCGCCATTGACGACTGTAGCCAGCGCGCCCCAACAGCGCCATTTGCTGATATTACGACGGCGCGCAAAGCATTGAATAGCCACATTGCCCGCGCGTGCACAGGGCCATCATCGTATACTGCCAACATGACTGAAATCATAGCCATTGCCAATCAGAAAGGCGGCGTGGGCAAGACCACCACCACGATCAATCTGGCTGCTGCATTGCAGCAGATGCGCAACCATGTGCTGGTGTGTGATCTAGATCCGCAGGGTAATGCAACCGTGGGCCTTGGTGTGGAGGCAGCAGACTTCGAGCAAAGTGCGTGTGAATTGCTGCTGCAGGAGTGTGAATTTGACGATGCCATCTGTGCGCTGAGTGCTGACGACAGCAAATACCGTTTTCATCTGCTGCCGGCCAACAATGACCTGACCGCAGCCGAGATCGAATTGACCCGGCAATCAGGCTGTGAAACCCGCCTGCGCGATATTTTGCGCCAGATACCGGCGCGGCGCTACGATTATGTATTGCTGGATTGCCCGCCGGCATTGAATCTGCTCAACCTCAACGCGTTGACAGCCGCAGATAAGGTGCTGATACCGATGCAGTGCGAGTATTTCGCCATGGAGGGACTCACCGCTTTGCTCAACACCATTCGCCAGATTCAGGAATCGGTGAATCCGGGTTTGCAGATCGAAGGCATTCTGCGCACCATGTATGATGTGCGCAACAATCTTTCGCTGCAGGTTTCCCGGCAGTTGGCTGATTACTTCGGCGCACAACTGTATCGCACCGTGATACCGCGCAACGTGCGGCTGGCAGAAGCCCCCAGTTTCGGTGAAAGCATCATCAGCTATGATGTCGATTCGCGCGGTGCGATTGCCTATCTGGGGCTGGCCGGAGAATTTCTGCGCCGGCGTCAGAACGCAGTCGGCAGCAACACAACGCCGGACAACCGCGCTATGCGCACATAGGTGCAGGCAACATGACCAGCAAGAAAAAGACGACAAAAAAAACCGCAGACCGCAGCAGCAAACGCAATGCGCTGGGCCGTGGACTGAGCGCCATGCTGGCGCGCAGTGAGATCGAGCAACAGCAGCAGGACCAGGCCAGTCTGCGCGAGTTGCCGGTGGATCTGATCCAGCCGGGTCGCTATCAGCCACGCACCACCATGGATCAGGACAAGCTGCAGGAACTGGCCGATTCCATCCGCGCCCAGGGTATGGTGCAGCCGCTGATTGTGCGCACCCTGGCTGCCAACAGCTTCGAGCTGATTGCCGGTGAACGGCGCTGGCGCGCAGCGCAACTGGCTGGTTTGCATAAGGTGCCGGCAGTGGTGCGCGACGTCAGTGACGAAGTCACCGTAGCCATGGCCCTGATCGAAAATATTCAGCGTGAAGACCTCAATCCGCTGGAAGAAGCCGGCGCCCTGCAGCGTTTGATCAAGGAATTTGCCATGACCCATGAGCAGGCCGGCAAGGCAGTCGGGCGCTCACGTGCTGCGGTGAGCAATCTGTTGCGCCTGCTGGAGCTGGAGCCGGAGGTACAAAAGCTGGTCAATGAGCGTCGACTGGATATGGGGCATGCACGGGCATTGCTGGCGCTGCGCGGACAGGCACAGTTGCGCGCGGCCAGACATGTTGTCAGCAAGCAGCTTTCGGTGCGTGCCACCGAGCAATATCTGACAAAAAGCAATCAGGCTGACAAGACCAGCCGCCGCAAGACGTCGCAAGCGGATGCTGACATCCAGCGGCTGCAGCGACAACTGGCTGATCAGTTGGGGGCACCTATCAGCATACGGCATAAAGCCAGCGGTGCCGGACAACTCGTCATCAGCTACCACAACCTGGATGAGCTTGACGGCATTATCGCTATGATCACGCGCTGAGGGAAAAGACGTAAACCGATCATCTCTGGTGTCAGCGCTGCGATCAAGTTATACTAAGCGGCTAACTTCTATTAATTGGTTTGACGACAATGAAAGCTGATATACATCCGGAATACCGGCCGGTGGTGTTTCAGGACACCTCCTCTGACTTCTCATTTTTGACCCGCTCAACGATCAAAAGCAAAGAGACCATCAAGTGGGAAGACGGTAACGAGTACCCGCTCATCAAACTGGACATCTCCAGCGCTTCGCATCCGTTCTACACCGGCAAGCACAAGGTGGCAGATTCCGGTGGTCGCGTGGATAAATTCAAGCAGCGCTACAGTCGCGCCTGACTCACTCTGCAGGACTTGAATGTCGGAGCCCACTGCAAGCACAGTGTCGCTGGCTCGGTCTGATCAGCAACGGTCATATTGCGATAGCGTTGCTGCACGATCTGCATTTGTATCAAAGGCAGGCAGCTGCCATGCCTGGACTCAGTGAAGAGCCGGTATCTCTTGGCCGATAAAGCTGCGGACAAACTGCGATTTCAGGACCTGATTTGTGCCGGCAATTGCGTTTTGACCGTGCTTGAGCAACCAGATCATTCAGTTTGTGCGAAACAATCTGCGCAACCGTCACATCCCGGGTTGATAGCAAAGGCCAGACTGCGGACAAAAACTTTCCATTCCAGGAGATAATTACGTGAGTGAAAGCAAAGTCAACATCAACGATTCTGCCAGCGGCAAAAGCCTGGAACTGGATGTGCATAGCGGTTCCTGCGGTGATCCTGTACTGGACATCTCTGCCTTGCACAAGAACCTTGGCTACTTCACCTACGACCCGGGTTTTTCAGTAACCGCAAGCTGTTCCAGCGAAATCACCTTCATCGATGGTGACCAGGGCATTCTGCGCTACCGCGGCTATCCCATCGAGCAGCTTTGCGAGCATTCCAGTTATATCGAAGTGGCTTATCTGCTGCTGTATGGCGAGCTACCGTCGCCGGCAGAGTTTCGCACCTTTGAGCACGATATCACGCACCATACCTTGGTGCACGACAAACTGAATACCTTCCTCAAAGGATTCCGCTACGACTCCCATCCCATGGCCATCATGGCCGGTGTGGTGGCCTCACTGGCCGGCTTCTATCATGACGATCTGGATATCAAGGATGCAGAAGAGCGTGACTTGACGGCCAAGCGGCTGATTGCCAAGATGCCGACCATCGCGGCTGCCGCTTATCGACATCATGTTGGCTGGCCGACGGCTTATCCGCGCAACAGCCTCAACTATACCGAACGCTTCCTCGACATGATGTTCTCGGTACCGGCTGAACCCTATAAGATCAACCCGGTGGCAGCGCGCGCGCTGGACCTGCTGTTCATTCTGCACGCCGATCACGAGCAGAATGCCAGCACCTCCACCGTACGCCTGGTTGCCAGCACCGGTGCCAACCCATACGCTTGTGTTTCAGCAGGTATTTCGGCACTTTGGGGCCCGGCGCATGGCGGCGCCAATGAAGCTGTGCTGGCCATGCTCAGCGAGATTGGCAGCGTTGAACATGTCGGCAAGTACATCGACAAAGCCAAAGACAAGGATGATCCATTCCGATTGATGGGCTTTGGTCACCGTGTTTACAAGAATTTTGATCCGCGCGCAAAAATCATTCGCCAGGCCTGCCATGATGTGCTGGATGATCTCGGTGTCACCGATCCGCTGCTCGATCTGGCCATGAAACTGGAAAAAATCGCGCTGGAAGATGATTATTTTGTCGAACGCAAGCTGTATCCGAACGTGGATTTCTACTCCGGTATCATCTACAAGGCTCTGAACATTCCGACCAGCATGTTCACCGCCATGTTTGCCATCGCCCGTACCTCTGGCTGGGTGGCACAATGGCTGGAGCAGAGTGCCCAGGGCGGACGCATCGGTCGTCCGCGACAATTGTATACCGGCTATGCCGAGCGCGATTATCTGCCCATCGGCAAGCGCTGAGTTCATTGGCTGGTCAAACTTTCCGACTGCATAGTCTGAACTTTATTCACCACACTCCCACTCACTTTGTAAGCCAGGATCATTCATCACCAGATCGTGACGAGGGGGTTCCAGACCTTGTGAATGCAGTGTTTTCGTGACCGAGCGCAGCGGAAACGTACTCGCCTGTACGGTGAGGATGCGCGACCGAACGAAACGCTGCAGGCGCGCTGTCTGGGGCCACCGCAGTAGATCGGGTGGTGAAGAATCCGGACTAAGATGCTGCCAGCAGGGCTTGTAACTGTGTGATGCTCGCGCGTCGTTGCGGTTGTCCGTCGACCGGGCTGGGCGGAGGCTGGCGTAGATCGTTGCTGGCGAACAGACACAACTCACAGGCATGGCCTTGCCAGTCAATGTTGAGTACCTGAATGTTGCGATATTGCTGATCATACCAGCGCAGGCGTCGCTCGCTTGCTGCATAAGGTATTTTCAGGTCCATCAGCAGTCGCACTATGTCGTCCGGGTTATCGCTGAACACATGCAATGTGATGCTGCTGTGTTGATCGGCGGTGCCCTCCAGTACCGGCCCGGCGATGCGTGGCCGCAGCTCGGCAAAATGCTGCATGATCTCCAGCGCCACATGCTGCAGCATATCAATTTGTTCATCCTGACCGTCTACGAACAGGGTCTGGTAGGTGCGCAGCTCTTGCTCTACCTCATGATTACTGGGCAGGTGTCGCGTACTGGCCGTGCCCAGTCGCTCGGCCGCCTTGCGCTTGGCAGCACCGTAATTGCGCTGTCCTTCATGCACAATGATGCGTGCGGCCTCAACCGCGATGGCCTGACGTTGTTGCTTTGCATGCATATTGACTGTTCAATGTTGTGATGTTGAATGATAAGCTCATGTGGTTGCGCATGGCGTGGCTAGAGTATATTCACACACATGATAGAATTGTCTACTAAATCATTGCCATTCTCGTCTTGACAGGGAAGCAAGGACAGCAATTGCCTGAGAAGATTCATAATAACGGCGAGGCCGCTGATATCGTTGCACGCATCGGTAGCGGCGATCAAAGTGCCGAAAAAGCATTGCTGGATAAATACTTTCAGCCGATGCTGGCCTTGTTGCGCTTTCGCTGTCATGAGCCGTCCGTCGCCGATGACCTGTGTCAGGAAACCTTTCGCATTGTCATTGAGCAGTTGCGTGAGCAACCAATGGACAATCCGCATGCACTGGCAGGCTATATACGCCAGATTGCCATGAATCTGTTCATTAACGAGTTGCGCCGCAGCGATCGGCAAAAAACCAGCCCCGACCTTGACAGCATCGATCGTCAGGTCGGTGAGCAGGTGTCAGCTTATGATCTGATACAGCAGGAACAATCCAGACAGGCAGTGGAAGCGCTGCTGGATACGCTGAAGTCGCCACGAGACCGCCAGGTCCTGCGTCTGTTTTACCTGGTTGAGTTGGATAAAGCCGAAATTTGCTCACGCCTGGAACTGACGCCAGCGCATTTCGATCGGGTCATTTATCGGGCAAAACAGCGTCTGCGCGAGCAAATTGAAAAAAAACGCGGGCAGGGTGGGAGAAATCGATGAGTCACGTGTCATTGTTAGTGGTAAGCATGTGGCTCAAGGACGAGCCCTCTAATTTCAGGTACGGACTATGAAGCCTTACGAAGCACAAATTGATGCATTCGTTCGGGGGAAACTTTCCCCGGCTGCGCAGTCTGCGCTGGAGTTGGAAATACTGGAAAATCCGGACATGCTTATGGAGTTCGAGCTGGCTATCGCCATGCGCAAAGGCGTGCAGCATCTCGATACTCCGTTGGTCAAGGAAGCGAAGTCCAGCCGTTGGTGGCAGCCATGGATTGGCCGCCCGATGGTGACAGGGGTTTCGATGGCAGTGGCCGTCGTTGCCTTGGTGCAGTTGGCTTCGCTTTCCAGTCGTGGTGATCTGAACAGGGATGGTCAGATGCCAACGGCGCTTTCTGCCAACGTACCGATCCTGACCTTCTCCAGAATACGCTCGGCTCGCGAAAACACTGATTTCTCAGTGCTCGTGGAGCAGGATGCAATCCAGTCCGAACTGGCCGTATTGGAGCTCGAGATCGATTGGCCGCCTCAGCCTGTTTATGAGGTAACGATTGCCGCGCAGACAAACGCTCAAGCAGAAAATGATCCGACAGCTCTGCCACCATCAAATCAGCGTCAGACTGATGGTATGAGTGCATCTGATCAAGCTGGGCAACTTGCATCCACTGTCGACTTCAAGCCACAGACTGTAATGCTCAACCCTGATTCACGCGGCTACCTGGTCATGGCCATGCCGACCAGTCAACTGCCGGCAGGTGATTATGTCATCACCATCGATCCTGTTGCCTCTGGCAATGCGGATGCGAGCCAGGCAACTGCCGACGATGAAAACAGACAAGCACACGAGTCAGTGACTGAAACAACCTCCATCAACAAGGAAGTTGCAGATCAGCAGGTGTATACCCTGCGCGTCAAATCCGCGAAATGAAGCTCCGTTTCAAACTATTTTCGCCAACCCTTTTTCGAGGATTAGACCATGACGCTTACCAAGTCACTTGCACCAAAGCAAACTACCGTTTTTTTTTCATCATCTAACTCCATCCCGCTCGCCATTGTTGCAGCCTTGCTGTTGACCAGCATGATGGGCACGGCTGTTGCCCAGCAGGCTGTCGGCCTGGATGACAGCGCTACCGAGGCCTGTTCTGCCGGCTATGCCGAAACCTGGATCATCGGCCAGTCCTGTTTTGTAGGCAACAGCATGGACGTCAAAACCGACGATGCCATCCATATCAGTTGTGCCGGCAACAACGAATACAGCGTTGCTTTTTATATCGAGCCTGCCGGCAGCGATCCCGCCACCAGCAACGCCGTGCAGCACAAAGTCTGTCCCGGCAATGGCTACATCACCCGCAATGCCGACGGCGAGCAGGTGCTGCGCTGCAACTTCTGGGAATCGGTGGACAATGTCGCCAAGCAGCTTGAAGTGCAACTGCAGCCAGCAGCCTATGG
>CAZHRH010000032.1:2870-17168 GCA_964534475.1 uncultured Wenzhouxiangellaceae bacterium | reverse complement strand
ACTATGGCCATTCACTGCGGGCCGCGCCTTGCCCTGAACGCTGACAGACCAACTGCATCCGTAGTTATCAGATTGAAGGACCACTATACTCGCCCCGCACGACCTGCGGCTTTTCCGACTAAAACGCGCTCCGCGCCTAATTAATCAGAGGTTCCCTAGGTGTACACCCGCCAGTAAAAATGTAATATTCAGAGCACGCCTGAGGCTGCAGCTCAAGACGCAATTCGCTGTGTTCTCGCTACTGCCAATGAATGGCCAAAGGAATGGCCACTACTTGCAAGTCATGCCTTCCGCTAGCACTTTGCGACGCATTGAAAGTCATGGGGTAGGCTAAAGTCCCCACCACTGGTTCAGAGATTGATGCAGTTCGGCATAGCGGGGGTCTGAGCGCAGCGGTGCCAGCAGCGGACTATATCGCAGATCAAGCGTTTCGATATCATTCCACTGCGTCACCGCAAGGGTCTGGAATGCCCTGTCGGTGTGACCGGATGCCCATTGCAATATCCCCAGGTTGAACCAGTCTGCCTGCGCCTTGAGTTGATCGCTCAGTGCGTCGCTGGGCACGGCTTGTCCGTCCATTAGTTTGGTGATCATCTGCCAGGTGAGGTAATCATTCCGGGTGCTGGCCGGGGTATGAGCCAGCCCCCGATCCAGTGCGGCCAGCGCATCGGCATGAGCGGCCTGGGCCAGCAGAATCTTGGCCTCGAGCAGATGCGCACGGGCATAGCCAGGCGACTGGCGGCGCGCGTCGCGGGTGTGCTCCAGGGCCGAGTCGAGCTCACCTGCCAGAAACTCCATCTGGGCCAGGCTGTAGAGGGCGCCGGCGGAAAGCGGATCTTGACGATAAATGTCGCGGGCGTGGCCGAGCGCACTTTTCACATCACCCGCGACCGCCTGAGTATAGCCCAGCCAACCGGCAAATCTTCGGTCCAGTTCCCGGGCGCGCTGCAACAATGCCAGCGCACCGGGGGCATCGCGCTCGCCTATCAAACGGGCCACGCCCAGAACGACATGGGGGCGAGCCATATCGGGGTCCAGCTCCAGCGCACGATTGGCGGCATTGCGCGCGCGGGCAATCAGGCTATCCTGATCTCCGTAGTCGTAATAGGCCATCAAAACGTGAGCGTCACCCAGAGCGGCCCAGGACTCGGCATAGTCTGGATCAATGTCGAGTGCCGCCTCGAATAGCGTGATCGCCTGGGCCATGTCAATGGCACTGCGCTTGGTCAGCAGCGTGCGAGCCTGGGTAAACAGCGTGTAAGCCTCCAGGCTCCGGGTGGATGCCTGGTTTGCGTATTCCGGACCAACCTCGGCTGACAGGCTGCGGGCGATGTCCTCGATGATTTCGCTCTGCAGCGCAAACAGGTTGCCGGCGCTCAGGTCGCGGCGATAGGTGCGCGCCCACTGATGCGCATCACGATCGACGTTGATCAGTTGGGCGTTGACCTGAATGCGCTCGCCCTGTTGCTGGACGCTGCCGTCGAGGATCCATTCGACCCGCAGATCAGAGGCGATCTCGGCGGTGGTCCAGTCGCGCTGGCGGTAGCGCGCGACCGAGCTGTTGGAGATCACGCGCAGCGATGGTAGCGCTGACAGGCGGCTGAGCAGGTCGTAGTGCATGCCGTCGGCCAGGGGCAGAGTCGGTTCAGGGCCGATGGTCTGGAACGGCAGCACGGCAATCGCTGCTTCCGTCTGATCGTCTGGTGAGAGGTTGAAACGCTGCAGCACAAGTGCTGCGACCAGGATCAGCAAAATCGATCCGGCAACGACGGACAAGCCCTTCCAGTTAGTGAAAATGCCGCCGTGCGGTGCCGACTGCTGCGGTTGTTCTGTGGTTTCAGCAGCTTTGTCGGGCGACTGCGCTGATGCGTCGGCCTGGACCGGAGCGATCAGGCGATAGCCGCGCTTGGGAATGGTTTCGATAAAGCGTGGCGCGCTGGTATTGTCGCCGAATGCGCGGCGCAGCTCGGAAATGCATCGGTTCAGGGCATCATCGGTGACCACGCTCGGGTGCCAGATCTGCTCACTGAACTGATCGCGGCTGATGACTTGGCCGGCGCGCTCGGCGAGCAGAATCAGAACAGCCATGCTCCGTGGGGTAAGTCGAACCGGCCCATCCGGCCCGATCATTCGGTTCCGGTCCGGCTGGACGCGCCATTCACGCAGCAGAAATTCCCGCAGGTTCGACATAAGAACTTGACTCATTACCCTTGAACAAGAATAACCTAATTGCCTGAAGTTAGGAAATTATCAGCTTTCCGTCGGGCATTCATGCGTGCTCACGGTCACACTGCAGACTGCATCAATGCCAATGGAATGTGATGGGGCTGTTGACCTGGAAAAGAGTAGGCTGGATATGGCTGCTGGCGCTGTCGTCGCTGCTGATACCGACCTGTGATCGGGTTTCGGACAGCGCCGACCTGCGGCTGGCGCATGAGCAATTCAGCATGTTCCTTGCTGCCGACCTGCCGTCGCTGCATGCCCCGTGTGGCCTGGTCAGCATTGAGCAGGTAAGCCGCGCCCTCGATGCTCATGATGTTAGCAAGCTGCATTCGAGCTCCACGGGTTATCGCTGTGCGTTGCGCGTCAATCGCGAGATTGGCGAAAGTGCAGTGCTAAGCCTTGCCTTCCAGCAACTGGCCGGTTTACCGCACAGCATCGAACAGCCCGAAGTGTTGGCTGCCAGGATCGGCCGCGCCATGGGTTGGCCGCAAGTACTGCGCTATGCTGGTCGCGTGGACGGCAACTACCTGTTCGTCAGTGATGCTGATGAACACCTCACCCGCGTGCTGTTGACAACCCGGTATCAAATTTCGTCGATGCAACCGCCAGGGCGACTGGTGATCATTGCTGAACTGGTCAGCCAGGCACCATCGGCCGATCGCGGTGTTGATCAGCTACAAGATGTTGTTGACCACGTGTCGCGCCTTCTTAACGCACATTTACCTCCGGTATGGTTGTGCAAGTAGATTATGGAACTCATCAAGAATATAAGCCAAAACAAACAGCAGCCGGACTGTGACTTGTAAAAATGGGCAATGAAAAAGCAAACTGACCACAACCGCATAAACAAACTGAGCAAGCCTGAATCTGACTGGAGTATTAGAGAAATCTTTATTATACTGGCGTTAAGTTCAATCGATACAGGAGAAAGCCATGATTGCCATAGCCCGTAAACGTACATTCGTTAACATCATTGCAGCGGTGAGCGGCGTCTGCGCATTGCTGGCCACTCTGTCTGCCAGCGCGGCTGAAGGCGTGGACGCTCAAGGTCTGATTGAGAACAACTGCAGCAGTTGCCATGGCAGCGAGATCTATACGCGAGAAGACCGCAAGGTCAACTCACTAAGCGGCCTCAAAAAGCAGGTGGCGGCCTGCAAAAGCAATCTGAATGCGGGCTTGTCTGATGATGACATGGCGGCAGTGGTGGCGCTGCTGAACAATGAATATTACAAATTCGCTCAGTAATCTTTCCAGGCTGCTAGCAAAACTCTGCATCAAAGACGCAGTTCCGGCCCCGGATCACGATCCGGGACCACCACTGAGTTCATACCCATTGATGTAGATTACATCAGGCAGACCTGCGACCGGCAAGCCAATGACTCCACCACCAGGCGTTGATCGTATAATCAGCGCATGAACTATCACGCCGATATTGCAAGCATCCAGGCCATGCTCTGCAATCAGGTCAAACCATTGTTCTGGGCCCTGCAGCAGCCGTGATCACACCGCAGACAAGGTGGCTGGTCGGCTTGCTTGTTGTTTTGCTGGGGACCGGCTGTGGTAGCGGCGGTAACGATGATAGTGAAACAGCCGCCCAGGATCAGGCCATAGCGATGATGTCCAGCGACGACATCAGCGGTTTCCGCCAGGCTGCGGGCGCGCGCAAGTTCAGCTTTCCTGCTGACCATGGTCATCATGATGGCTACCGCACCGAGTGGTGGTATGTCACCGGCAATCTGCACTCCGAACAAGGCCGCCGTTTTGGCTATCAACTGACATTTTTTCGCGTGCTGATGCAGCCGCCGGGCGAGCAGCTTGTGACTGCGTCTGATCCGGACCCAGTCTGGCCCACACAGGCCGTCTGGCTGGCACAGGCGGCGGTCAGTGATATCGATAACCAGCGCTTTTACACCAGCGAACAACTCAGCCGTGAACTGCCCGCTGTGGCAGATGCCGCCAGCGATCGATTGCAGGTGCAGGTCAATGGCTGGTCGTTGGCTGCGCCGGAGAACAATCTGCTGGCCACGGACAGCATGGAATTGTTTATGCACAGCGAGGACTTCAGTCTGGCCTTGTCACTGCAGTCAGCAAAGCCGGTGGTGTTGCAGGGCGACAATGGCCTCAGTCGCAAGAGCGCCGACGACGCCGACAGCGCCTCCTGGTATTACAGCATGACCCGTCTGCGCAGCGCGGGCACACTGCGTCTGCCAGCCGATGACACTGACATCACACATGCGGTCAGCGGCTATAGCTGGCTGGATCGTGAATGGAGCACCAGCGCACTGAGTGCGCGGCAATCCGGCTGGGACTGGTTTGCACTGCATCTCGATAATGGCCAGGATCTGATGTTTTACCGCTTGCGTCTGGACGACGGCAGCATCGATAGCGCCAGCGCCGGAGTGCTGGTGGATGCAAACGGTGCTGTACGTCACTTACAGCATGACGATATCAGCGCGCAAGCGCAGGCAAACTGGTATAGTCGCCAGAACGAAAAAACCTACCCGGTGAGCTGGCGTCTGCAATCTGCCGCCGACGATTGGCAACTGCAGCTTGAGGCGATGATGCCGAATCAGGCCTGGAGCGGACAGTTTCAATACTGGGAAGGCGCGGTCAGCGTGAGCGGGGCCTGGCAGGGTGAAAGCATCAAGGGGCAGGGATACGTTGAATTGACCGGCTATGATTGAACTGAAAAACCACATCATGATGGTGCCCGATTACCCCAGTGAGGGTATCCGCTTCCGTGATATCACACCTTTGCTGGCGCATCCGCCGGCGTTTCGTCAGGCCTGTGAACAGTTCTCCGAATTGGTGCAGTCAAGTGGCGCCGAGGCTGTGTTCGGAGTGGAGTCGCGCGGTTTTATTTTTGCTGCTCCTGTGGCCAGGCAACTGGGCCTGCCGCTGGTGCTGGTGCGCAAGCACGGCAAACTGCCGCGTGCCACGCACAAGGCCAGCTACGAGCTGGAATACGGCATGGACCACATGGAAGTGCACCGCGATGATGTGCGACCAGGACAACAGTGCGTGGTGATCGATGACGTGCTTGCTACTGGCGGCACTGCCGGAGCTGTGATCAAGCTGCTGGAGCTGGCCGGTGCCCGGGTGGCGGCTGCCATATTTCTTATCGAATTGCTGGGGCTGGATGGGCGCGACAAGCTGGCACCACATCGTATCCACAGTCTGTTGCAGTATGAGCTGTCGGAAAGCTGATATCATTCAGCATTGTTTGCCAACGACTGATTGAAGCATCAAATACCAACCAGGAGCCTGTTATGAACCACGTGAACATTAAATTGCTGTTGTCAGTGGCGTTTTGCCTGCTGCTGACACCCGCCATACTGATTGCTCAACCGGATGATCCGCGTCCGCGCGGCTGGGATCTGACGCAGAAAATCGAATCTGCCACCTACGGCAGTCACCGCAGTCCCGAGAACAAGGCGCGTGATAAGTACCGTCACCCGATTGGTACGCTCAGCTTTTTCGGCCTTAGCGATGACATGACAGTGCTGGAAATCTGGCCTGGCAGTGGCTGGTATACCGAAATCCTGGCGCCGGTGCTGCGTGATAACGGCAAGCTGATTGTTGCCAGCTATGACCCCAATCTGCCCGACCAGCCGGACTATCGTTATCAATTGCACAAGGAGCTGATGGGTAAACTCACCGGCAACCCGCAGGTGTTTGACCAGGTCAAGGCGATTGCCTGGTCAGATCCGGAAACGCAATCGCTGAATGCCGCCGGTCAGGTTGATATGGTGCTCACCTTCCGCAGCATCCACGGCTGGGTCAACAATGGTCAGGCCAAAGCCGTGTTTGAGGATTTCCACGAGGTGTTGAAGCCCGGCGGTCGACTGGGTATCGTGCAGCATCGCGCTCCAGCGGGCGCCGATCCCAGGGCCAGTGCCGAGATGGGCTATGTGCACGAGGCAACCGTCATCGAACTGGCCGCAGGCACCGGCTTCAGCCTGGTGTCCAAATCCGAAGTCAATGCCAATCCTGCCGATGACCATGACCATCCTGAGGGCGTGTGGACGCTGCCGCCCACACTGCGCCTGGGTGAGCGCAACCGTGAGCAATACCTGCGCATCGGCGAAAGTGATCGCATGACGCTGTTGTTCGTCAAAGGCGAAGTCACCGACGGCTGGGATCTGACCATGCGCAATCGCAGCAGTGAGCAAACCGCAGTTATGCCCTGAATCAGAGGTCGCTTGACAGTGGAATCAATCCACATCCATACGACAACGATTGAACTTTACAAATTGCTCAAGCTGGCGGGACTCGCCGCCAGCGGCGGCGATGCGAAAATGGCCATTGCGGAAGGGCTGGTCAAAGTCAACGGCGAGGTGGAAATGCGCAAGCGCAAAAAGATCAGCCCCGGCGATACCGTCATATACGATCTGCATCAGTGCCAGGTGCTTGCAAAAAGCTGAACGTTGCGCTTGCTGACGCAGAGAATTTCAACAGCCGCGGCTGTAAAACCAGGCTGCCGGCTGGCCATCCACCAGCCAGGCCGGTGTCCAGCCGCTGGTAATGGCTTTCACCGGCTTGCCGTCGCAGCCATCGTTGGTTAATACATCGACCTGCAGCCATAGTGAATCGGCTATGCGGGTGAGGCCTTTGACTCTCGCCGCGTGTTTGCTTCCAGAGCTATTCTTGCCGTCCAGCCGCAGCGGTATGCCGGCTCCGGCATCCGGCCATAACATGCCGTGCCAGTCGGGATTAAGATAGTTCAGTCGCTTGACGACCAGCTCAGGATATGGAAACCAGGTGCCGGCATGTTCCTGCGCCAGCCAGCCGCTGCGCCCGTCTAACAGTCGAATCTGAAAGCCAAAATCATTTTTGGCATACACGCTCGCAGCGGCAAATTCATAACTGGCTTCGCGATGCTGCAGAGCGTCGATGTTGTCTATCTTGCTGAGGATTATGCTGTCATCACTGGAGTCGGCATAAATTGTCACGTTGCCCCCATGGGCCAGGATTTTGATGTCCAGCAGCCCGAGCAGTTGCGCACTGTCAGTCGTCTGCAACTCACGCAGCAGATCAAGCCCGGCCAGCGCATTGAGTTGGGTGGCGATGAATTTCGCCGGCACATCAATAAAATCTCCGGAAATTGTATTGCTGGCAACATGATCCTTGCGGCTGAGTGCGCGACTGCCGCCACATGTGCTGAGTAGTGCATCCTTGCTCTGGTCGAGAAATAAAACCCAGACATCACCTGCTTGCGCATCCAGACCACAGCCGGCGCTGCTGGTGCTGGTCAGAAAATCCTTTTGCACGGAATCTGATGCCGGCTGTTTCCAGGGGGTTCCCAATGGCTTAAATTGGACATGATGGTGCAGATCTGAACTGTTTGCTGCAACCGAAGTGATCGCTGCCACCAGCACAGTATCGGCGCTGGCATAATACTCGGCCAGAGTGCGCTCGGCACAGCGGCAGGCCAGCGCCGCGTGACTGACTGGCAGAATCAGCAAACAGCAGATGATCCTGAACAATGATCTCATCGCCAGCGTTGCAAGATCATGGCAATGGCCACCGCGACCAGCATGCCAACCGGGGCAAAGAAGATCGGCACAATGACCATTTCCAGCCCATGCGGCCAGCCCGGATAGCTGCGCCCGGGCAGAAATAGCGGCCAGAAGATGGCATTGGCCCAGATCAGCAGCAAGACAATGGCCAGCACGCCGAATGCCGCAACCATTTTGCTGCCCTGTGGGCCGCGCCAGCGCCGGTAGATCAGCAACACAATCGCCAGCAAAGCGAACGGCACCACGGCCGGCAAGCCGACCACCAGCGGATTACGCCGCTCGGCCTGCATTTGTGCCAGCAGCAAGCGCATCGATTCGGCCGCGCTGTGGCCGTCGAGAAGCAGACAGATAGCGAATATCAGTGCTGGCAGCAAAACTATGGATGCTGTTGCCAACACAACGTAGCGTAGCCAGAATGATGTATAGATCTGCTTGTACATGGCAGCTTTAATGGGTCATCAGTGTTATCTGAAGTGCAAGATCCGCTGCCTGTTGCAACGCCTGCATCAGAGTACAATCAAATAACTATACATCGACCAGCACAAAGTCACCAGCGTCACAGGCACTTGGAAAGCGTCTGCCAGTGCACTCGGCGTAGTGGTTTTGTTCAACATGCCAAGCTTGTCATAGCTATGCGTTGCATCTATGCTAACCTTAAATCTAGCAGGATGCTTGCAACTTGCCCGGGTAAGTGATGAAAGACACTGCTGCTGATGTCACCGAAATATTGCATCGCTGGTCCGACGGCGATGAACAGGCGCGTGAGGCTCTGATTGAGCATCTGTATCTGGAGTTGAAGAACATTGCCCGGTCGCAATTACAGTCCGAGCGTGGCGATCACACCTTGCAGCCCACCGCACTGGTGCATGAAGCCTGGTTGAAGCTGATCAACATCGACCAGGTCGAGTGGCAGGATCGGGTGCATTTCATCGCTGTGGCAGCGCGCATCATGCGCCAGATTCTGGTCGACAGCGGTCGGCGCAAACGCGCCGCGAAGCGGCAGCCGGAGCTGCCACTGACGGTAGCGGCAGGTGCCGGGCACGATGCCGATGAGGTCATTGATGTGCTCGCGCTGGATGCTGCCATGAGCCAGCTCGAAGCGCTCAACCCGATGCATGCGAATGTGGTTGAATTGCGCTATTTCGGCGGACTCACCATCCCGGAAACCGCCGCCGCACTGAACGTTTCAACACCCACCGTCAATCGCGCCTGGCGCGCCGCCAAAGCCTGGTTGTATCTGCACATGCAGCCGCCGTCCGAACAGGCTGCTGGCTGATCGTACACTGTCATGACGCACGCACCGCAGGATCAGCGCCAGCCAGCATCGTCTGCACAGCGGGACAGCCTGGCACAGCGCGCATACGAATTGTTCAACAGCAGCATGGCGCAACCGCAGGCCGAGCGAGAATCATGGTTGCGAGCGCAGTGCGCCAATGATGCTGCGCTGTGGACCGAGGTTCAGCAACTGCTGCAGGCCGAGCGCGACAGCAGTGGATTTCTGGAAACCTCGCCGGTGTGGCAACTGCAGCAGGATCACAGCGGCGAGCAGGTGGGTGCCTTTGTGCTGGTGCGGATATTGGCTCAGGGTGGCATGGGTACAGTCTATCTGGGACAGCGCAACGACGGCACCTATGCCCAGCAGGTGGCGATCAAGCTGTTCAATCCACGCATTGTGAGCGGTGCCACCCGTGAGCGTTTTGTTGCGGAAAGAAACATCCTCGCGGCGCTGGAGCATCCCGGCATTGCCCGCATCATCGATGGCGGCGAGACCGCTGGCGGCATTCCCTTTGTGGTCATGGAACTGGTGCAGGGTGAGACCATCGCACGCTACTGCGCACAACAGCAACTGCATGTGACCGAGCGCCTGCACCTGCTGGTGAAATTGTGCGAGGCACTGGAATACGCCCATCGCTGCGGCATTGTGCATCGAGATATCAAGGCCGGCAACGTGCTGGTCACGGCACAGCGTGAACCGAAGCTGATTGATTTTGGCATCGCAAAAAAGCTGCCGACAGAGGATGAAGCCGAGCTTGAGCTCGACGCAGAACTGACCGGCAACCAGACCACCGCGCTGATGACACCCGAGTACGCCAGCCCCGAGCAGATTCGCGGTGCAGCCGCCAGTCCGGCCAGTGATATTTACTCGCTGGGTGTACTGATGTATGAATTGCTTACCGGCAGCAGACCGCATCATCTGGCCGGGCTCAGTCCTGCCGCCATGGAGCGTGCTGTTTGTCACAGCGTGCCGCAGGATCCAAGCAAGGCGGTGGTGCGGAATAAAGTCGCACCGCCGTCCGGGCTGGGGCAGTCCAGGCAACTGCAACAGCAGCTGCGCGGCGACCTGGATCGTATCGTCATGACCGCCTTGCGTGTGCAGCCGGCACAACGCTATGCCTCTGCTGCGGCGCTGGCCAGTGACATTCAGCGCTATTTTGCCGGTCAGCCGGTGGCGGCGCGGGGTGCATCCAGGCTGTACCGGGTCGGCAAGTTTGTGCAGCGACATCGGCCGGTGGTGGTGGTCACCGTGAGCGCATTTGCCTTGCTGCTGATTGCGCTCATACAGTTGGCGACGCAGGTGCGCGAAACCCGGGCGCAACGCGATATCGCTGTTGCCGAGGCGGAAAAATCGGCGCTGGCAAAGGATTTTCTGACCAGCATGATCGCGCGAGCGGACCCGTATGAGAACGCCGATGAACCGACGCTGGCCGGTGCCTTGCGCCAGTCCATTGGCGAGATTGACCAACGCTTTGCCGAACAGCCCGAACTGGAGGCCGACATGCGTTACGCGGTTGGCTTCGCCCTGCAGAACCTGGGGGAGATCGATCTGGCAAGAAACCAGTTGCAGCGTGTATTGGAACTGCGCCGCTTGCAACAGCAGCCGGTCAGACTGGCCGAGGCACACGATGGCATGGGCATCGTGTGCTGGTGGGAAAGTGATTTCAGTTGTTCTGCGGCCCACTTTGCTGAAGCCCTGAATGCGCTGCAGCAGGCCGATGCTTCCAGCGTCGATGCGCTTGCGGTGCAGATCAATGTGTTGGCCAATCGTGCGGCGATGCTGATTGATCAGGGTGATTATGCCAGCAGTCTGGAGAGTGCCCGCAGCGCCTTGCAGATGGCCCGCAAGAGCGCCTTTGATGATGCAGAAACGCTGGCAGCCATCTGGTTGAACCTGGCCACTGCACTTGAAGGGCTGGGATCTAACGAAGAAGCGTTGGATGCATTTCAGACCGCGTTGGCTGTGCAGGAACAGCTGACCGGCAAACAACACCCTGCCTATGCCGTGATCCTGAACAATCTTGCGCTTTATTATTACAAGCTGGAGCGCTATGACGAAGCTGCTGATGCACTGACCCAATCTGTCTCGATTCGCCGACAAACACTGGGTGACACGCATCCGCAAACAGCCACTGCCTTGTTCAATCTGGCTCGGGTGCTGATAGCAACTGATGATCTGGGCTCAGCTTTACAGTATGCGCAAGATGCACTGCGCGTGGCGCAGGCAGGCTATGCCGACAATCATCCGCGCATTGGCAAGGCGCACGAAGCACTGGCGCTGGTGTATCAGGCGCAGCACATGTTGACATCAGCCCGTGAGCACGCGCAGCAGGCGGCAGACATCTACGCCGCCGCTCCTGATGTTGATCCAGCCTGGGTGACCAGCATCAATGATTTATTGCAACAGCTCAATTCCGACTAGACAATCGGTTATGCGCTGAATAGGGCAGGGGCTCACTGGCATTGGCACTGCGCACGGATTGCTGCATCGCCAGCCACCAGTCAATATCAAACAGTTCCGGGTGATGGCTTTGCATCAAACCGGAAAACTGCGGTGGAGTGTCCATAAAGCGCTGGAACTGCTCGGGAAAGACATCCTCCGGCTCCACATTGAACCAGATCTCGTCGCTGAGCTCTTCTTCGGCGTGGCGTGCTTGGGGCAGGCGACGAAAGCGGCAGCGTGTCAGCAGGCTGACTTCGTCGTAGTCATAAAACACCGTGCGGCCGCTGCGCGTGACGCCGAAGTTTTTCAGAAACAGATCACCGGGAAACAGATTGCAGGCGGCCAGATCCTTGATCGCCTGGCCGTAGTCGATGATCTGCTCACCAGCATCTGATGCGCTTGCTTCGTGCACAAACAAATCCAGCGGCCGCACCCGCCGCTGCACGTAACAATGATGGATGATGACGCTGCTGTCGGTGACGCTGACGCTTTGCCTGCAGCCATCGCGCAGTTCTGCCAGCAACGCTTGCGGGAAGCGTTGCCTGGCAAAGACCAAATGACGATATTCCTGCGCATCGATCAGGCGTCCGGCACGTTCATGATGGAACACCAGCCGATACTGCTCCAGCACCTGGCTGCGAAACATCTTTTTGGTCGGGCCAAAATGATCGCGGATGACCTTGAACACCAGCGGGTAGCTGGGCAGCGTGAACACCGCCAGCACCATGCCGCGCTGGCCGTCGGCGGCACGAAACTGCTCCTGCTGATGCAGCAGGCTGCTGCAGTGCTGGACAAAGTGGCGGTAGCGCTCGGTTTTGCCCTGTTTCAATCGCCCGAGTACGGTGTAGAGCTCATCCACCGGCTTGCCCGGCAACAGCAGGCGCAAAAATAAAATGGTGTCGCCGACGGTGGGCAGATCGGCATGGAAATAACTGTAGGTGAAACCAAACAGGCGACTGACATCGGCGCGGCGCGTCAACACCGCATCGGCGCGTATGCCATGCTCATCGTGTACCAGAGCGATCACGCATGGTAGCCAGTTGCTGCTGCCGAACAGACGTCCGACCAGATAGGCGCGCTGATCACGATAAAATACCACCTGCAGCATCTCCAGGCTGAGCAGGTCCTGGTCACCGGCCTCCTGCAGACTTTGCCGCAGACGCTTAACAATGCGCTCGGCATCTGCCTGCAGCCGATCATCATCGCGGTACAGTGCACACTCGCGCAGCAGCTTTTCCAGCGCGTGCGTGTCGCTGTCAATGGCACTGTAGATGTTGCGCTGCACCGGGCGGGTGATGTGCTCGGTGTGCTCGATGTCCAGTGCGATAAATTCGATGTCAGCATCCACGCCCTGGATCTTGAACAGGCGCCGGCTGATGGTGTTGAAATAGGTCTTGTAGAGTTCCGCATCCAGGCGCGACGCAATCAGTCCAGAGTAGCTGTGCAGGATATGCGTCCACAACTTGCGCGACAGCAGTCGCTCTACCAGCAAGGCTTCCAGCCGGTTGATGCTGGCGCGAATACAACGATTGTACAGTTCGATGCGCTCGCGTGTATCCTGCTGCTGGCCTTTCCAGTCACGCCGCCGAAAACGACGCGCGGCACGTCGGGTGATGTCGGAAAAACTGGCGTTGTAGTCGTCGAAATCAACCGCGATCTGTTCTGCCGCAGCGTCAATCAACGCTTGCCTGGGATGGCCCGGACGCTGCATCAAGCGCTGGCGTCAGTCACTGCGCCGCGGCTTTGGTGGCCTGCCAGACGCTGGCGCGCCATTCACCGTTATCACGCTCAAATAAACCGGTGTTGAGATATTGTTGCCGGGTTTGGTCGGGCAGGTCGGCAACCAGCACAAACGTGATCACGGCCATGCTGTCGCTGAGCAGGCGGATGTTGACCTCGGTGGCGCGGTATTGCGCTGTCGGCTCGGCGCTGCCGGCAGCGGCGGCAAGGTTGTCCATAATGTGCTGCTTGCCAAAGCGCTCGCCGCTGGAACTGGTGTAGATCAGATCGTCGGCCCAGAAGCGTTCATGGGTGGCCCGATCGTTGCTGGACGCACCAAGCATGAACTCGTCCAGCAATGCATGCAATGGCTGGTGGTCATCTTTGTTGTCAGTAAATACCGGCGTGAAGATCAATTGCAAACTGCTGAGCAGTATTACAAGCAGCATTGAGTGTTTTTTCATGGTTTGATTCTTGCTGATTCGGCTGCCGCGGTCAATGCCTGGTCGCCAAATTGATGCGAGAGTTGCATCAATTCTGCTGAAACCAGCCCATCCGCAATAGCAACGCGATGAAAGCGTTGGGCAGAGGCTGCACAAACTGCTAAGGTATGATCTGCTTTTGAAAACAGGTCTACAAACATGCTTCGCATTCACCATTTAGTGTCCATCGTTATCCTTGCAGTCACTTTCTGTCTGCAGCCCGCACTGGCAGATCAGCACGAAAAGGCCAGTGACGACAACAACACGGCACCGCCGCAGGCTGAGCAAAGTGTCACCGAACACCAGATTCGCATCGACGGCGAGGTGGTTAACTACACTGCCACGGTGGGCTGGCTGATTCAGCACCAGGACGACAAGCCGGTGGCGCGCTTTGGTTACACTGCCTACACGCGCAAGGGCAGCGACGATCCGGCGCAGCGGCCGATCATGTTTGCCTTCAACGGCGGCCCGGGTTCGTCGTCGTTGTGGCTGCATCTGGGCATACTTGGCCCGCAGCGGGTGGTTGTCAATGACGCCGGTTATGCCGATCCACCGCCAGCCAAGCGCGTCGACAACGCCTACAGCATCATTGATGTCACCGATCTGGTCATGGTCGATCCGGTCGGTACCGGCTTCA
>CAZHRH010000032.1:0-2770 GCA_964534475.1 uncultured Wenzhouxiangellaceae bacterium | reverse complement strand
AGCATCATTGATGTCACCGATCTGGTCATGGTCGATCCGGTCGGTACCGGCTTCAGCAAGCCGCTGGGCGATGCCGAGGGCAAGCAGTTCTGGGGCGTGGATCAGGACATCGAATCGGTGGCCGCCTTCATCAAGCAATACATCAATGAAAACGGCCGTTGGGCCTCGCCCAAGTTCATCCTCGGTGAAAGCTACGGCGGCATTCGCGGGGCCGGTCTGGCGCATCATTTGCAAAGCCGCCACAACATGCATCTCAACGGACTGGTGCTGGTATCTCCGTTCATCGATACCGCTGCCGGTCGCGATGGCGGTGATCTGACTCTGCCGCATGCGCTGTTCTTGCCCAGCTATGCCGCCACCGCCTGGTATCACGATGCGCTGGACAACAAACCTGCCGAGCTTGAGCCGTTTCTGGCCGAGGTCGAAAGCTTTGCGCTGAACGAGTATTTCCCGGCGCTGGTCGCGGGCTACACCATTGATGCCGACCGCAAGCGATCCATTGCTGAGCAGTTGGCGGCTTACACTGGCCTCAGCGCCGACTACTGGGAACTGGCCGATCTGCGTGTCAGCCATCAGCAGTTTGTGCAGGAACTCAAGCGCACGGATCGTCTCATTGCCGGGCGCATTGATTCGCGCTTTATCGGGCCGTCGGTCAATCCGCTGTCAGAATCGATGGACTATGACCCGTTCTTTCCTTCGGTGGGGCCGGCTTACACCGCCGCCTTCTTTGATTACCTGCACAACGAGCTGGATTTTGGCAAGGACGAAACCTATGCCACCACCGCGTTTGGTCTGGACTGGGAGTGGACCCACCGCGATCCGAACGGACGCCAGCAGGTGGCGGTCAATCTGCTGCCGGATCTGTCCATGGCGATGGTGATGAACCCGGGCATGGGCCTGCACATCCAGCAGGGTTATTACGACCTGGCGACACCGTTTGCCGCCACCAACTATTACCTGCGTCATCTCAACATTCCGCCGGCGGCACGGGACAACATCCGCGTGGATTATTACGAAGCCGGCCACATGATGTACCTGCACCAGCCTTCGCTGGAGAAATACCGCGACGACCTGGCTGCGTTTGTACGTGAGTACGACAACCTGCCTTGATGGCACTGGAGGTTTGATAGCAATTGATGCGTCACAAGCTGGAGCTCTTGCCAGACTTGCTCGGGTTGAGTCTGTTTTGTCATCTCGAGCAGGTTTGCTAGAGTGGGTTCTTTTGTCATCTCGACCGGAGCAGCATGATAATGCTGCGTAGCGGAGAGATCTGTTACACATAAGCACAGTGGGCAATAATGAGATCCCTCCACTCGCTGCGCTCGGTCGGGATGACAGCCCAGGCTCAACCCTCTCCACTCGCTGCGCCCCGTCGGGATGACAGCCCAGGCTCAACCCTCTCCACTCGCTGCGCCCCGTCGGGATGACAGCCCAGGTTTCACTCTCTCCAACCATTGCGGTTGCCAAAACAGCAGAAAATCAGTACTGACAGTCACTATGACAAGCCCAGAGAGCCTCATCCTCAACATCCTCTCCATCCTGTTCAAATGACGACGCAAGCATCAGCCATGCTGTTGACCACAGCGGCGATGCTGGCCTTCGGCGCCAATTCCATCCTCGCCCGGCTGGCATTGTCAGCCACCACCATCGATGCCGTCAGTTTCACCGTGATACGGCTGTTGTCCGGCGCAGCCATGCTGTTGCTGGTGCTGGCCATGCGTGAACGCAGGGCAGGTCGCGTCGGACTGAGTACAGCTTTGCGGCCAGCATTGCTATCGGGATCCGCACCGGCACTGGTCTGGCTGGCGGTGGTGGCGTTGTGCTTGTACGCCTTCGGCTTTTCCCTGGCCTATCGTCAGTTAACGGCTGCCAGCGGCGCCTTGCTGCTGTTCGCAGCGGTGCAGATCAGCATGCTGTCCATCGGCTGGTGGCGTGGCGAGCGCTTGTCTGCTCGACAATGGTCGGGTTTTGCGCTGGCCAGCACCGGCGTGGTGTATCTCTTGCTGCCGGGGATCAAGGCACCACCGCTTGTCGCCGCCATGTTGATGCTTGTCGCTGGCGTCGGCTGGGGCGTGTACACCGTGCTGGCACGGCAACTCGGCGATCCGGTTCGGGCGACAACAATCAACTTTGTGCTCGCATCACTGCTCGCGCTGATCGTGGTGGTCATAAGCCTGGTCTGGCAGCGCCCGCAGCTCGATGTCCAGGGTCTGCTGCTGGCAGTGCTTTCCGGTGCCGTCACTTCAGGCCTGGGTTACGTCATCTGGTATGCCACCGTTACCCGCATCACCACCGGCACTGCAGCCGTGGCACAGCTCAGCGTGCCGCTGATCACGGCATTGGCCGGGGTCTGGTTGTTGCAGGAAGCGTTGACCTTGCGGCTGACTGTTGCTGGCTTGGTGATTCTGCTTGGGATTGGGTTGGTCAGTGCTCCTGCCCGGAACAGACATGTTGATGGGGCGCGGTGAGGAAGCTAGATGCTGGAACAAACGAGTGAAGATACTGTAGTATGGCGGGTATTGAGTATGGCTGTCCCGAGCTCGCTGCTCAAAACTAATCGGGCCTCATGCAAAACAAGTACATTAAAGAATATAAATCTCATGTCTAATACGACTCTGAGTTTGTTTGATAACTTACGTGAGTTCTGCAGAGCCATAACGCTTAAACTCACGGCGCCCTCTAACGCCGGTCCAGAAGCGCAACTACATGGACCCTTACTAGCCCGGATTATTCATGAAGCGCGCTGACCTGGCGCATTTAGACTGTCGAT
>CAZHRH010000031.1:0-17637 GCA_964534475.1 uncultured Wenzhouxiangellaceae bacterium | reverse complement strand
TATCGCTGGCTGGAAGACGATGTGCGCGAATCAGACGCCGTGGCAGACTGGGTGGCGGCACAAAATGAGGTTACCGATCGTTATCTGGACAGCCTGCCGCAGCGTGGATCGATTCATGCCCGGCTCACCGACTTGTGGAATTACCCACGCTACAGCGTGCCATTCAGCGAAGGCGGCCGCGTTTTCTATCGTAAAAATGATGGCCTGCAAAATCAGGCGGTGTTGTACGTGCAGGACAATGAGCAAGCCGCACCGCGCGTGCTGATTGATCCTAATAAGTGGTCGGAGGACGGCACGCTGGCACTGGGCGCAGCCATACCCAGCCCGGACGGCAAATACCTGGCCTATGCGGTGCAGGATGGCGGCTCGGACTGGCGCACCTGGCGCGTGCTGGAGATTGCTTCCGGCAAGCTGCTCGATGATGAATTGCAATGGCTGAAGTTCACTTCGGCAAGCTGGGCCAGCGACAGCAGTGGTTTTTATTATTCACGCTACCCGGCACCGGATCCGGGCGCGGCCATGCAAAGTTTGAATCTTGACCAGGCGGTATATTTCCACCGCATCAATACCGCGCAAGCCGAAGATGATCTGGTGTATGCCACGCCGGAACAACCGGAATGGGGCCATTTTGCCGAAGTCACCGAAGACGGCAACTGGCTGGTCATCACCACCTTTGTCGGCACCGACAACCGCTATCGCGTGACCGTGCGTGATTTGCGCAACGACAGCACACTGGCATTGATCGATCATTTTCGCCATGACTACAGCTTTATCGGCAACCAGGGCAGCGAGTTTTACTTTGTCAGCAACGACGCCGCACCGAAATATCGCGTCATCGCCATTGATCTGGAGCAGCCGGCAGCAGAGCACTGGCGCGAAGTGGTGCCGGAAACCGAGCATGTGCTGGTCAGCGCCAGTCTGTTTACTGCTGATGCGGTCAGTGGTCGTCTGCTGGTGGAATATCTGCAGGACGCCAAATCCAGCGTCACACAGTATGCGCTGGATGGCAGTGGTCTCGGCAATGTCAAACTGCCCGGTATCGGCAGCGTGGCCGGATTCGGTGGTCGCCAGGATGCCGCCAGCACCTATTTCAGCTTTTCCAGCTACAACACGCCGCCGGCCATTTATCGCTACCACATTGCCAGCGGCGAGCGTGAGTTATTCCGTCGCGCCGAGGTTGATTTTGATGCTGATGACTATGTTGTTGAACAGGTCTTTTATGAGTCCAGAGATGGCACCCGCGTGCCGATGTTTATCGCTCATCGACGCGACCTGCAGCGCAATGGCAAACAACCGACCCTGCTGTATGGTTACGGCGGTTTCAATATTTCCCTGACGCCGGACTTTTCGGTGCGTTGGCTGGCGTGGATGGAAATGGGCGGCGTGGTGGCCGTGGCCAACTTGCGTGGTGGTGGCGAGTATGGCCGTGACTGGCACCAGGCCGGCACCAAACTGAACAAGCAGAATGTGTTCGATGATTTCATCGCCGCCGCTGAATATCTGCAGCGCGAGAACTATACCGATCAGCAACATCTGGCCATTATGGGCGGCTCCAACGGCGGGCTGCTGGTCGGGGCGGTGCTGAATCAGCGCCCGGATCTGTTCGCTGCCGCCTTGCCGGCGGTCGGGGTCATGGACATGCTGCGTTTTCATCAGTTTACTGCCGGCAGGTTCTGGACCGATGACTACGGCTCGGCCGATGATCCCGAACAGTTCCAGGCTTTATATGCCTATTCGCCGTACCACAACCTGCAAGCTGGCACCGAGTATCCGGCGGTGCTGGTGACCACTGCTGATCGTGATGATCGCGTGGTGCCCGGCCACAGCTTCAAGTATGCCGCGCGCCTGCAGGAGGTGCAGGCAGGAGGTGCGCCGGTTTTGATCCGCATCGAAACCCGCGCCGGCCACGGCGGCGGCACCGCGACGGACAAAGCCATTGAACTGATGACCGATCAGTTTGCGTTTCTGGCGCAGCAACTGGACATGCAGCAGCCGTGACAGGCAATGCTGGCTTATCCGCTGTGTGATCAGTTATAATGTTGGATTGTACGGAGGGTCATGCGCTGTCGGGGCATGATCGATTAGCTGACAGATGACATGCTCGCAGCATGCTCTATCTGAATTAAAAGGCCCCGCATGGGGCCTTTTTCATTATTGAACCGCTTGCTGCGTTGCGCGCATGAGTCGATTGATCACAGAACTGCAGGCGCTATTGGGCGGCCTGATCGAACAGCTTGGCTACAAATTATGGGCCTTGCAGTTACTCGGTGAAGGCGGCAGCAAGAAGCTCCGGCTGTACATTGACCAGACCGACTTCAGTGGTGATATCGGCCTGGAAGACTGCGCAACAGTCAGCCGGGAAGTGGCGGCACTGCTGGACGTGCATGATCCGATACCGGGTCAGTACACGCTGGAAGTCTCTTCGCCCGGCATGGACAGGCCACTGTTTGCTGTTGAGCACTATCAGCTTTGCCTGCAACAGGATGTCGATGTGAAGACCTACAGCAAGATTGCAGGTCGCCATCGTCATCGCGGCAGATTGCTGGCAGCGGACAAGGCAGGCATCACCGTGCAGCGTGACGATGGGCTGGAGCTGAGCTTGCCGCTAACGGACATCCGCAGCGCCAGAGTGGTGCCGGACTACGCGCAACTGCTGGCCGGGCAGGCGGATTAAGCGGCCGCTGAAAAGTCGCCCGGTTGCACATGATCCGGGTCGATGATGAGCCCGGTGAAAGAGAACAATAGCGCCTGCCGTAACAATATTGACAATGTGGCAGATGGATTTTTGGAATGAACAGATTGCTGGTTGAGGAATAACATGGCAAAAGAGATTTTGCTGGTAGCCGAAGCGGTTGCCAATGAAAAAGGCGTCAGTAAGGCGGTGATCTTCGATGCCATCGAAGCCGCGCTGGCTTCGGCTGCGCGCAAAAAACATGATCTGGATATCGACGCGCGCGTCAGCATTGACCAGAACAGCGGTGAATATGAGACCTTCCGGGTTTGGCATGTGGTTGATGATGAGGAGGAAATCGAGTTTCCCGACCAGCAGATCACAGTCACCGAGGCACACAAGCATGATGCCGGACTGAATGTTGGCGATCGCATCGAAGAAATGATCGAGAACCCCGGCTTCGGTCGCATCGCCGCCCAGGCCGCCAAGCAGGTGATCGTGCAAAAAGTGCGCGAAGCTGAACGCGAACAGGTTTATGAAGAATATGCCGAACGCGCCGGCGAGTTGATCAGCGGCATCGTCAAGCGCTTTGATCGTGGCAGTGTGATTCTGGATCTCGGCGGCAATGCGGAAGCCTTTATACCCAGTCGCCACATGATTCCCGGTGAATCAGTGCGGCCGGGTGATCGCTTGCGTGCTTATCTGTATGAGGTGAAGCAGGATCAGCGTGGCCCGCAGTTGTTTGCCAGCCGCTCCATCAATGAGTTTCTGATCAAGCTGTTTACCCTGGAGGTGCCGGAGATTGACTCCGAGTTGGTGGATATTCTCGGCGCTGCGCGCGACCCTGGGCGCCGCGCGAAAATAGCGGTGCGCGCCAACGACAAACGCACCGACCCGGTGGGTGCCTGCGTGGGTATGCGTGGTTCGCGCGTGCAGGCGGTCAGTAACGAACTGGCCGGCGAGCGCATTGATATTATTCTCTGGGATGACAATCCGGCGCAATTTGTCATCAATGCCATGGCACCGGCTGAAGTGCATTCCATCGTCGTGGATGAAGAAAAGCAATCCATGGACATCGCGGTGGAGGAGGAAAATCTGTCGCAGGCGATTGGTCGCGGTGGTCAGAACGTGCGCTTGGCCAGTGAATTGACTGGCTGGAAGCTCAATGTCATGACCATTGAAGATGCCGAAGCAAAAAGCGATACCGAAGCCACCGAATTGCGGCAGATTTTCACTGTCGGCTTAGACGTGGATGATGATCTGGCTGGAATCCTTGTGCAAGAGGGATTCAGCAGCATTGAGGAAATCGCCTACGTGCCGGAGGCAGAGTTGCTGGCGATCGCAGAATTTGATGAAGAGATCGTCGAAGAGCTGCGCCGTCGCGCGCGCGATGCGCTGCTGGTGCAGATGATTGCCAAGGAAGAAGAACTGGATGAAAACAAGCCGGAACAGGATCTGCTGGATCTCGACGGCATGAACGAGACTCTGGCCTACGCGCTGGCGGAACAGGGTATCCGCAGTCGCGAGGACCTGGCCGATTGTGCCACCGACGATCTGGAAAACATTCCTGATCTCGACGCCGAACAGGCCGGAGCGCTGATCATGTCGGCACGCGCGCACTGGTTTGACGAAGACTGAGCGCAGCGATCATCATGATAGTGATAGCGCGCGCAGAAATGAATTCATTGCAAAGGTAGATTAGATGTCATCACAAATGACGGTTACACAACTGGCAGAAGTGCTGAACTTGTCGACCGACAAGTTACTGGCACAATTTAAGCATGCAGGGATAGAAATTGCCTCGGCAGACTCGGTTGTGTCCGGCAAAGACAAAAAAGCCCTGCTTGAGCATCTGCGCAGCAGCCACGGCAAAGCGGACAGCAACACCAGCCCGGCCAGCGGCAAAGTCGCCCTGCGTCGGCGCAGTCGCAGCGAGTTGTCTGTCAGTGGTGGTACACGCACGGGTGGCCGGCCGGCGCCGGCCAAGAAAATCAACGTCGAAGTGCGCAAGAAGCGCACCTTGGTGAAGTCTGAAGCAGAGCGCAATGCAGAAGCTCAGGATGAGCGCGAAAAGGCGCGTCAGGCGCTGGAAGAAATCCGTCAGCAGCGTGCCGCTGAACAGCAGCGTTTGCAGGAAGAAGAAGCCCGCAAGCTGGCGGAAAAACAGGCTGAACAAGCCGCTCGCGAAGCTGCTGCAACCGAAGCGGATACAGTGCCCACAGAACAAACCGCCGAGCAGACATCAGAGCCATCACCAGAAGAGGTACCAGAACAGTCAACAGAACAGCAGGAAACACCGCCAGTCGCAGACACTGCAACGCCGGAACAAACAGCGTCAGCAGAGTCGCCGGAGCAAGCCGGTGATAAAGCCGAACCTGCTGCCGAAAGTGCTGTACAGGCACCAACTTCGAAGCCAGCGCAGCCAGAGGCGCCAGTTGATGATGAGGCGGCCAAACGCATACGTCAATATGAAGAGAAAAAACGCAGTCAGGGCAAAGCCAAAGGCAAGGGCAAGCGCCGCGATGATGAGCGCAGACCTCTGCACGTAACTCCAGCCAGCGCACGCCGGCGCAAGGGCAAGTCGCGTCGGCCAGCTACCAGCCTGAACATCAATCAGGAGCACGGTTTTCAGCGTCCTACCGAACCGGTACAGCGTGACGTGGCAATTCCGGAGATCATCACCGTTGGCGAGCTGGCAAAACTGTTGGCGGTCAAGAGCGGTGAATTGATCAAGGTGATGATGAAGCAAGGCATGATGCTGACCATCAACCAGCCGCTGGAGCAGGACACGGCGATTCTGATCGTTGAAGAACTGGGCCATACTGCACATCCGGCAGAGCAGACCGATATTGAAGATGAGCTGGCTGCCGAAGCAGCCGCAGTTGAGACCGAAGGCAAGCTCGCAACCAGGCCTCCGGTGGTTACCATCATGGGTCATGTGGACCACGGCAAGACCTCGTTGCTGGATTACATTCGCAAGAGCAAGGTTGCCGACAGTGAGGCCGGCGGCATTACCCAGCACATCGGTGCTTATCACGTGCCGGCCGACAATGGCGGCATCAGCTTTCTCGACACGCCCGGCCATGCTGCCTTTACCGCCATGCGCGCGCGCGGTGCCACCGCGACGGATATAGTCGTTGTTGTGGTTGCCGCCAACGACGGCATGATGCCGCAAACTGAAGAAGCCATCCAGCATGCGCGTGCGGCCAACGTGCCCATGATCATCGCCATCAACAAGATGGACCTGGAAGACGCCGATCCTGATCGGGTCAAAAATGATCTGAGCAAGCTCGAGGTGATCCCGGAAGAGTGGGGTGGCGAGCAGATTTTTGTCGAAGTCTCAGCCAAATCAGGTGCCGGCGTAGACAATCTGCTGGACGCCATTTTGCTGCAGGCAGAAGTGCTGGAACTGCAAGCCGACGCCAAGCGCAAGGCGCGTGGTGTGGTCATCGAATCTCGTCTGGACAAGGGCCGCGGGCCGGTAGCAACACTGCTGATACAAGACGGCACGCTGCATCAAGGCGATACGGTGCTGGCCGGTGAAACCTACGGCCGCGCCCGCTCCATGCACAACGAGCGCGGCGAGCGGGTGGAGGCGGTCGGACCTTCGTTTCCGGTGGAAATCCTCGGTCTGTCCGGAGTGCCCGATGCCGGTGACGAAATGATGGTGGTTGCCAACGAGCGCAAGGCGCGAGAAGCCGCCGAGTTACGCTCATCGAAAAGCCGCGAGGGTCGTTTGGCTCAGCAACAGGCCGCCAAGCTCAAAAATCTGTTCGAGAACATGGGCGGTGAAGGCGAAAAGCAGACCATCAATCTGGTCATCAAGGCCGATGTGCAGGGCAGTGTGGAAGCGCTGCGCGACGCGCTCACGCGTTTGTCCAACGACGAGATTGAAATCAAAGTGATTTCCAGCGGTGTCGGTGGCATCACCGAATCTGACGCCTCGCTGGCACAGGCATCACATGCCATTATCATTGGATTCAACGTGCGTGCCGACGCCAGCGCGCGCAAGATCATCAAGGACGAAGATCTGGATCTGCACTACTACAGCATCATCTATGAGGCCATCGACCAGGTCAAAGCCGCCATTACCGGGTTGCTGGGCACGGAAACCAAAGAGCAGATCATTGGGCTGGCCGAAGTCAAGGACGTGTTCCGCAGCGCCAAGCTGGGCGCCATTGCCGGTTGCCTGGTGACCGAAGGCGTGGTCAAGCGTGACCGCCCGATTCGCGTATTGCGCGACAATGTTGTCGTGTTTGAAGGCGAACTGGAATCACTGCGCCGCTTCAAGGACGACGTCAAACAGGTAGAATCGGGTACCGAATGCGGCATCGGCGTGAAAGCCTACAACGATGTTCGCGAAAACGACCAGATCGAGTGCTTCGAGCGCGTTGAGGTGGCCCGAACGCTGGACTGATGCTGACAGCAGCCGTTGCCGGTTTTGGAACTGCCCATCTGGCTGCGGTCAAATCACTTATCAAAGCACCACGGAGTCAGCCATGAACAATAAAGGATTTGCCCGCCATGAGCGGGTAGCAGCGCAATTGCGCCGCGATCTTGCCACGCTGATCCAACACGAGGTCAAGGATCCGGAAGTCGGTTTTGTCAGTGTCTCCGATGTTGAGGTGAGCCGGGATCTGGGTCATGCCAAGGTCTTCGTCACCGTGTTTGATAACGACAGCGCCAGGATCTCAGTAGGTGCGCTGAATCGCAGCGCCGGATTTCTGCGTACGCGTCTGGGTCGTGAACTGCGCATGCGCAGCGTACCCGAGCTGCACTTTCATCACGATACCTCGATTGAACAGGGCGCCCGCATGGACGCGCTGATCAACAGTCTTAACGTGCCGGATGCTGACGAACAGGAATAAGCCGGACGCCGACCGGTGCAGCGATCAATCAAGTCCCACAATGACACAGCCAAGCCAGGGGGGACTGCTGCTGCTGGACAAGCCGCCCGGCATCAGCTCCACTCAGGCTCTGACTGTCGCCAAGCGACTGCTCGGCATGCGCAAAGCCGGGCATGCCGGCACGCTGGATCCCTTTGCCAGCGGCATGTTGATCTGTGCATTTGCGCGCGCCACGCGCGCCAACGCATTCATGCTGGAGTTTGATAAATCCTACCTCGCTACTGCGCAGTTGGGGGTTGCCACCAGCACCGGTGATCCGGAAGGCGAGGTTGTCGCCACCGCCGGGGTACCGCAACTGAGCCGGTCGCGGTGGCAGGCACTGGCCGATCAGCTTTGCGGTTCGCTCATGCAGATGCCGCCGATGTATTCAGCCATCAAGCAGGACGGCAAACGTCTATACGAGCTCGCGCGGCAGGGCATTGAAGTGGAGCGCAAATCACGACAGGTAAAGATTCATGCGCTCACGGTCACCGCGGTTGACGGCCCACGGCTGGCGTTTGCGGTGCATTGCAGCAAAGGTACTTATGTACGCACGCTGGCGCAGCAACTGGCACAACTCGCCGGCACGCAAGCGCATCTGCACAGCCTGCGCCGCACCGCCATCGGGCCATTCAGCGAGCAGGATATGCTGACACTGGAACAATTGCGTGAGGCTGACGATGCACAAACGCTGTTGCGGCCAACCGCAGACGCGCTGCAGCACCTGCCGCTGATCACACTTGCAGCGGATGAGGCACAGCGTTTTCTGCACGGCCAGAAGCTGACTGGTGTCAGTATGCCTGCAGACATAGCCGATACGCAGATGGTCCGAGTTTATGCCGCTAGCGGCCTGCTCGGCGTGGCCAGCTTTGATGCAGCGCAGCGACTGTGTCCTAAGCGGTTGTTTTGAAGCCAGGCGGCCGGGCCATCTCACCGCTATAGAGATCTCTCCGCTGCGGTCGAGATGACAAAGTGGATTGTTACGCCAACAGGGATTTCTCCGCTGCGATCGAGATGATAATTCGGGCTGTCATGCCAACGAGGATTTTCCCGCCGCGATCGAGATGATGATTCGGGCTGTCATGCCGAGCGAGCACAGCGAGCCGAGGTATCTTCCATATTCTGAATCGATGCAAGATCAACAGAGATGACAAGCCGCTGGTCAGGCAAAGCGGTCCGCCAGCCGGTGGATCATGTAGCTGCTCTCATGCATGGCAATCTCGCTGAAATCGCCGAAATAATCACTGATCGCTTGGAACTCGGCGATGAAACCGTCACGGTCGTTGTTGGCAATCAATACTGCCAGGCGTTCATGATGCGCACAAAAATCGGCCAGCATCTGGCGCCGTTCGGCATTGGCCAGCACAATGTCGGCATATAGCTCGGCCTGTTGCGCAAACATGCGCCCGATCATCATTAATTCGGCGCGATAAATCGGGCTGGAGCAGCGCAACATATCCTCCGGCTGCATGCCGCTGTGTTGCAGAAATGAACCGTGCAGCCAGGCAATGTAGTGGCGCAGACCCTGCACCAGGTTCATCATGCGGTCATGCTCACCGGGCGCGCAGGTAAACACGCGCATGCCCCACAGATGGCATTGTTCCAGCAGCCATGCCGAGGCCTGCGCATCACGCATCGGACAAGCCATCATTAACTGTCGCGATACCTGGCTGACGTCGGCACCATGCATCGGGTGCAGCCCGATTACCGGTCCTGTGTGCGCCGTCAGCATGGTGGCCACCGAATTGCTTTTGTTGCTGGTGAAATCGGCCAATATGCAGGTGTCCGGTAATCTTCCTTGCAGTCTGCCGATGACCGCATCGGTGGCATCAATCGGCACGCTGACGATGACGAGATCAGTGTCCGGGAGTAAATCATCCAGTTGCTCCCAGTCATCGCGGTCGATGCCGCAAACGCGGTGGCCGCTGCGCTCGAATATCTGTGCATAGAGTTGCGCCATGCCGCCCTGCGCGCCGATAAACAGCACTTTGCGTGAGCGTTCGCCGGCGCGCACAAAGCTGTCAAGTGACTGGCTGGCGCGCGATGCTGCCATGATCATGCGCAGAAAGTCTTCTGCCCAGTCCGGTTCTAATCCCAGCGCTTCGGCGCGGGCGCGAAAGCGCCGGGTTTTGTCCTGTTCGCGCGCGGCGACATACACCGATTGTCGCTGCTGGCGCTTGGCATTGACCACTTCTGCTACCATCGTGTTGCGCTGTTGCAGCAGCTCCAGGATCTGTTCATCGATGCTGTCAATGCGCGAACGCAGATGATCCAGTTGATCAGTTTGCTTGCCGGTCATATTGTCGACTGCCAGGATGGCTTGATGAACACGGTGCAGCGGCATCGGGGAGGATGCGACGAAGGTTTACAATTCATTGTTGCAGGTAGTAAAATACGCAAGTAATCATCATACAGGCAACGGCGAGGCTTTGTGCAAGTGTCCGTAAGTGGTTTGGCAGCGCAGCCAGTGCATGCCACGGCTATTTGCATAAAGCCTCGTTGCCATCATCATTGCCGTGTCGTTTGCCAGATATAGAACATTGTCTGGCAACAACGGCAACAATAACTGATTTATGGAGAACGACGAGCATGTCACTGAGTGCACAGGAAAAGTCCGCGATTGTTGCTGATTATCAGCGCGCGCCCAACGATACCGGTTCGCCGGAGGTACAGATAGCCCTGCTTACGAGTCAGATTCAGCATCTGACCCAGCATTTCGCGACGCATAAGGGGGATCACCATTCCCGTCGCGGTTTGCTGCAGATGGTCAATCGCCGCCGGCATTTGCTTGCCTACCTGAAGAAAATTGACCTGGAACGCTATCGCGAACTGATCGGACGCCTTAACCTGCGTCGCTGAGCTGTTCGCAAAGCTCGTTTGCCTGCTTCCATGTCCACGCCCGTGCAACTGCAGCTGTGAGGCAGACCGCCTGCAGTACACTTTTGTGCGGACTTAAACAAATCAGCCTTGAGTCATGCCTCAATGGTAGGGCTCGCTGGCGAAAATTTTCTATCCCAAGGACTACATTGTTGTGAAAAAAATAACCCGTACCTTTAAATACGGTGACCATGAGGTCACTCTTGAAACCGGCCACATCGCGCGTCAGGCCGACGCTGCCGTGATGGTCACCATGAACGAATCCAGTGTTCTGGTCACCGCGGTGGCCAAGAAGACCGCCGATCCCGGACGTCCGTTCTTTCCGCTCACGGTCAACTATCAGGAAAAATTCTACGCTGCCGGGCGCATTCCCGGTGGTTTTTTCAAGCGTGAAGGCCGCCCCACCGAGAGCGAAACCCTGATCTGCCGCCTGATCGATCGCCCGATCCGGCCGATGTTTCCCAAGGGCTTCATGAACGAAACGCAGATCACCGCCACGCTGCTGTCATCCAATCCGGATGTGAATCCTGACATTCTCGCGTTGATCGGTACCTCTGCTGCCCTGGCCCTGTCCGGCGTGCCTTTCAACGGCCCGCTGGGTGCGGCGAGAGTGGGCTATCGCAACGGTGACTATCTGCTCAATCCGGGTGTGGAGGAACTGAAAACCTCCGATCTTGATCTGGTTGTCGCCGGCACCAGCCAGGCGGTGCTGATGGTTGAATCAGAAGCCAACCTGCTGAACGAGGACATCATGCTGGGCGCAGTGACATTCGGTCACCAGGCCATGCAGTCGGTGATCGAGACCATCAATGATCTGGCTGCCGAAGCCGGCAAGCCGGCCTGGGACTGGCAAGCGCCGGAACAGAACGTCAGTCTGCAGGATAAAGTCGCTGCCATCCTGGGTGATGATCTGCGCGATGCCTATGAAATCACCGACAAGCTGGAGCGCCGCGACGCCGTGAGTGAATTGCGCGACAAGGTCATGCAGGCGCTGGCAGAAGGTGACGATGCACCCAGCGCAGATGAAATCAACGGCACCTTCAATCGCATCGAAAAAGCCATGGTGCGAGATCGCATTCTGGACGGCAAGCCGCGTATCGACGGCCGTGATCTGACCACCGTACGGCCGATTGATATCGAGGTCGGCGTGTTCCCGCGCGTGCATGGTTCGGCCGTGTTCACCCGCGGCGAGACCCAGGCCATTGTCACCACCACACTGGGCACCACCCGGGATGCGCAGATTATCGATGCCGTTGGTGGTGAGTTCAAAGATCATTTCATGATGCACTACAACTTCCCGCCTTACTGTGTCGGCGAAACCGGCATGATGATCGGACCCAAGCGCCGCGAAATCGGACATGGCCGACTGGCGCGCCGCGGTGTAGCCGCCGTGGTGCCATCGCTGGATGAATTTCCTTACGTCATGCGCATTGTCTCGGAAATCACCGAATCCAACGGCTCCAGTTCCATGGCCTCGGTGTGTGGTGGCGCGCTGGCGATGATGGATGCCGGGGTACCTTTGAAAGCGCCGGTCGCAGGCATCGCCATGGGCCTGGTGAAAGAAAACGAGCGCTTTGCCGTGCTCTCCGACATTCTCGGTGACGAGGATCATCTCGGCGACATGGACTTCAAGGTGGCCGGTTCCAGCGAGGGCATTACTGCCTTGCAGATGGACATCAAGATCGACGGCATCACCGAGGAGATCATGCGCATTGCGCTGGCGCAGGCGAAAGAAGGCCGCATGCATATCCTGGGTGAAATGAACAAGGTGCTGGACAAGCCGCGGCAGGAAATGTCCAGCTATGCGCCGCGTCTGATGACGATGAAAGTGCATCCGGACAAGATTCGCGATGTTATCGGCAAAGGTGGCGTTACCATCCGCCAGATCACCGAAGAAACCGGTGCCATTGTCGACATCGCCGACGACGGCACCGTGACCATCGCCTCCGCCAACAAGGATGCCGCTGAAGACGCGCGTCGCCGCATTGAGCAGATCACCGCTGATGTCGAACCGGGTCAGATCTACGATGGCACGGTACAGCGACTGATGAACTTTGGTGCCTTCGTCAGCATTCTGCCGGGCAAGGACGGTCTGGTGCACATCTCGCAGATTTCTGACGAGCGCGTGGAAAACGTTTCCGACAAGCTCAAGGAAGGCGACAAGGTCAAGGTCAAGGTGCTGGAAGTCGATAAACAGGGCCGTATACGCCTGAGCATGAAAGCCATCAACGGCGACGACAAGGTACACGGCGATCACGACTGAGCATTACCGTATCAGTAATAATTCACCCATGCCGTAACCGCCAAGCGTTAACGGCAAAATCCAAGCCGCGGGCCTAGTGTGCTGTCTGGTATTGATTGGCGACTCGCTCATATCGCCAATCAATATCAGACAGTACACTAGTATTAACGGGCCCGTTTTATTATCCAGCACGACAATAGCAAGAGCAAAGGGACAATGAATAAAGACGCCAGCAAGTTGTTGATACCGGTATCCCCGGGCGAACTGCTCGATAAAATCACCATCCTGCAGCTCAAGCAGCAACACCTCAGCGACAGCACACAACTGTCATTTGTGCGCCAAGAGCTGGCGTTGCTGGAACAGATACGTGAACAACTGCCGGACTCCGATGAGTTGCACGAGTTGTTTCATAAACTGGGCGAGATCAACCAGCAGTTATGGAACATCGAAGACGGCCTGCGCGCCAAGGAGGCCGCCGGCAAGTTCGACCAGATCTTCATCGAACAGGCTCGCATGGTCTACATCAACAACGACAAACGCGCCGCCATCAAGCGCGCCATCAACGAACTGCTGGGTTCTGACATCCAGGAACAGAAGTCTTATACTGAGTATTGATTGTGGAGCTGCTTGCCAGTTGCAATATCAACAATGCAAAGGAGTTATCCTGGCATATCTCACGGAATCGAATCCCCGGCAAATCCTGACCGGACCAAACCAGTGGTTTGTCATCTCGACCGCAGCGGAGAGATCCAGGTAAATCGGGGCGGTTCAGCTTGTCATCTCGACCGCAGTGGAGAGATCTTGAACGATCCGCTCATCGGTTTTGCTCGTTCCCACGCTCCAGCGTGGGAATGCATAGTGCCTGACGTTATCACGCTGGAGCGTGGGAACTAGACCTTTCGCTGAGACGCGAGGCCGCTTTAATAAGCAAACCAGAGCAGTTGTTTAGGTGAAGAAATCAGGCCTGTTTATGGATTGATTCCAGCCGCTCGATGACATCCTCCACGCCAATCAAATCCATCACACCAGGCACCTCAATGCGGCTGCCCCAGCGCAGTTGGGCAGCAGGCTTGTGCCGGTACTGCTGCGCCGCCTGCTCGAAGCGGTCCACACACAAGTCCAGCGAATTGTACGGGCCGCTGCGTCTGCACCAGGTGGCGGCATGCAAGCCGATGACAGGCGTGCCCAGCGCGCTGGCCCAATGCGCCGGGCCGCTGTCGGGTGAGATCAGTACATCACAGCGTTGCAACAGTGCCAGCATGCGCCTGGGTGTATCGCGACCGATCAGATTGCTGCAGGGCTTGGCATCATGGCGCTGCATGGCTTGTGCAATGGCATGACCCATGGCCTGTTCTGCTTGGCCGGGACCACCCAGCAGGCAGACCTGCATGCCCAGTTGCTGCGCATGTGCAGCCACGGCGGCATAGCCATCGGCATGCCAGTTGCGCAGCGGGTGGCTGGAGCAGGGACTGATGCCGAGAACGCGTTGACCTGCTGGCAGCATCTGCTCGGCAAAGCTTTGCTCCTCGGCGCTGATTTCTATCGGCCAGTGCGGTTCTGCAACATCACAACCCAGCTTGCGGGCAAAGGCCAGAAAGCCCTGCACCTGATGCTGCGGCGCACGTTCGTCAATGCGTTCATTGCACACCCAGCGTTGGCCTTCGCGCTGGCGCGTGGGATCCCAGCCGACGCGGCGCTTTGCGTGGATGTGCCGGCTGAGCAGGTTGGCGCGCAGCGAAGTCTGCATGTGCAGCAACACGTCATAATGCGGCTGCAGTTGTTGCCGCAGCCCGGCAAGCGCATTGCGTCCGCTGCGCTTGTCAAAGCTGAGCAGGCGCAGCCCGGGGAGGGCAGGTATGAACGGACGGTAGCGCGGATCCACAATCCAGTCGATATCACAGTCGGGATATGTCTGACGCAAGGCATGTATGACCGGGAGTACGTGCGACACATCGCCCAGCGACGATAACCGCAATATGCAGATGTGCAGGCTCATCGGCGCTGAGTGATCGCGGGTGCGGTATCATGAGCCACTGGACAGCACCACACAGCAACAGTGAGAACAAGCGCGTGCAGGCGGCTTTGAATCGTCAAAAACATGCTCGTATTCTATACGATGCCGATCAGCTTCAGCGACCGACGCTGAGCTGGTTTGATGCGGAATACTGGCAACATCAGCAGGCCGCCGAGTCCATTGCCGGTGGTCGCGGCGGCAGTTTTCGCGTCCATACGCCAGTGGGGCCGGCCATGCTGAAACATTACCGGCGCGGCGGGCAGATGGCCAGAATCAGCCGGGATCGCTACCTGTTCACCGGCTGGGAGCGCAGTCGCAGTTTTCGTGAATGGCGCCTGCTGGCTAAACTGTGCGCAATGAAGCTGCCGGTGCCGCAACCGCTGACTGCTTTGTGCTGCAAATCCGGGCGCGGCTATCAGGCCGCCCTGCTGACCCGCTGGATTGACGACGCCAGGCCGTTGCACGATGTCCTGCAGGATACTGATACGCAACATGCCGATGGATTGCTGCAGGCGACACTGCAATCGATCCAGGCACTGCATGCTGCCGGCGTTTTTCACCCGGATGTCAATCTTGGCAATGTGCTGGTCGATGCTGCGGACAAGATCTGGCTGATTGATTTTGATCGCGCCACATTGCTGGTCGAGGGATCGCGGCGCCACCGGCAGTCACTGCAGCGCATGTATGCGCGCCTGCTGCGCTCGGCACAACGCTGGCAACAGCGCGGGCATTTGCCTCTGCAGCATGTGCAGCGGCTGGAGGAAATAGTGCAAAAACCAACAGTCGAGCTATAGAAACCGGCTGCCCGCTGGCGTTGTTTATCCGATTTTTGCCATAAAACCGGCGCCGGGACGGCATGTGGATCAGTTAGTCAACAACGCCTTTCCACCAAACCTGCTCCACTGACAGAAAACAGCAGGGTGCGGCAAATTTCAGACATTCTACAAGTCTACTACTGAAACACCGCCAGCGACAGCGTCATGCCGAAAAACGTCAGCAGCATCACCACCGTGCCGACGGCGTAGTTGCGGCGGATGTGCAGCTTGTCGTCTTCCGGTTCGGAGAAGGCAAACATCCAGACCGGAATCATGATCAGGTTGGCGATGATGACAAACAACTGAAAGCCAAACGAGGGGAACAGATCGGCCAGCACCATGTTCTCACCCGATACACGCTGGGCCAGCCACGGCAGGCCGAGGGCAAGATCAATGGAAATGACGATGCCGATGAATGCCTTGGCGGCATCTTCGGCGGTGTCGATGACGGCGGCAACCATCGACACCGCTTGTCGGGTCAGCGCAAAGCCGTATTCGCGGCCGGCAATCAGCCCCAGAAACACCCAGGTCGTCGACATCGGGATATCCGAAAACTCCTTGAAGAAGAACAGCAGCGAGGCATACAGGAAATCGATGATGGTCGCCGAGCGGATATCGATGACATTGGTTTTGGTGCGCAGGATGCGCTGTACCGGGCCGCCGGCATTGGCGAAGGTAAAGGCCAGGAAAGCCAGCGTGATCGCCAGTCCGGTAAAGCCCTGCGCAGCGGTTAAATCGCGCGGCAAAAACACGAAGATGTTGGCAAAATCCTGGATCAGCCAGATCGACCACAGATAGGCCGTGGTGGTCCATTGGCAAACCACCCAGTACATGCCGCGACTGCGGCGGAACGCCAGCCCCAAAGCGACCACCTCCATGCCGATGGCAATGGCAATGCCGGTGAGCATGGTGCCCGCATCGTCAATGGTGCCGAACAGATAGTACTGGGCGAGGAAGAAACCAGAACCGATCACGCCAATCAGCCCCATGGGCACATGGGTAGACAGCTCAGAACTGTCGAAATAGCGCTCGATGGTCTTGCTGATCAACAGGTAAACGCCGAGGCCGATGACAAACGCCAGCGCGTAACCGATCAGCGATTTCTCGATCATGGAGCCAAAGCCACCGACGGTGGCAAAGATGGTCAACACCATGAACGTGGTCGACACCGGTATGCCCAGACGCGTGACCAGCAGCAGCACCAGTGGTGGCAGGGTGTGATACCACTGGATGGCGATCTCGGGATACTTGTCGGCGTTGGCGAGGCGACCAAACGACGGATCGCCGTTGTTCATAATCCAGCCCGCGATGAAAGTCACCGTGAGCACGGAACCGGCAAAACCAAACAGCACCGTCCAGTGGCGCTGCTGATTGGAGCTGATGAAAGTACCCAGGGTCTGCAGTGCATCGTTACCGACCACCGCATAAGCAGCAAACGCGAAGCCAATCAGTGCCCACAAGTCCAGTCCCAGCATGCTTGTGCTCCGCTCCTGAAAACGCCGTAATAGTCACGACCGAGCCAGTCACACTAACGCGACTAGATGACAGTTTTATGACAAAGCAGAAGAAATCAGGCGCCAAGTCGTATTTTGCAACCTTTAACTGTGAGAGTAGCGCGGCATGACCTCAGGGAGCGGGGCAATTCTGATGCTGTAGGCATACGGGTTGTGGGTGTTCAGCATCCACAGCATTCAAATACTTGAAAATCTGTTCGATAATGTTTAAACTTCGTATAAACACTTTCCTGGGCAGCGACCATGACTGACATTGTTCTCGACATCAAACACTGGGGCAACAACCTCGGTGTACGGCTGCCAGCAGCCATTGCCCGTGCTGCCGATCTGCACGCTGATCAGCGCGTGCGCATCACAGTCGAGGGTGATCGGGTTGTTATTACCCCGTTGCATGATGAGCCGCTGACGCTGGAGCAGCGCCTGGCCAGTTTCGATCCTGAACGTCATGGCGGTGAAGCCATGACCACCAGCGACAAGGTCGGTGCCGAACAGTGGTAAAACGCAGCGACTGGGTGCCGCAGCGCCAAGAGGTCATCTGGATCGACTGCAATTCCCAGCGTGGGCGTGAAATGCGCGATGTGCACCCGTTTCTGGTGCTCTCGCCCAAAGCCTTCAACC
>CAZHRH010000030.1:0-17654 GCA_964534475.1 uncultured Wenzhouxiangellaceae bacterium | reverse complement strand
TTGTTCTCACTCAGCGCTTGGGCAGTGCAATGACCCGCGCGATTCAATCGCGCAGTTCACGGTCAATGTCATAGCGCTTCGAGGTCACATAGGCCTCCATGCGCTGCAAGCGCAGCTCCAGGTCGCGAAATCGATGCCGCAAGGCGCTGAGCAGATCGCGTGGCTGGTTGCTGACATCGCGCCAGAATTCCTCATGCTCATCGTCGGCGTAGAGGTTGGCCGGCCGCGTCGGCAGTACAATTGCGAGAATGACATAACCGATAATAATGGCGGTGGAAAACGGAATCGCAGCGATCACGGTAGCTATGCGTACCATGCTGGTTTCGAAGCCGAAATAGTCAGCGATTCCGGCACAGACGCCTGCCACGATGCGCTCGTCACGATTTCGATACAGGCGATGCGGATTATTGCCGCTGCGCTTGGATTTATGTGGCTTGCGAGTTTTCATTTCAGCGCCTCCAGTCGGGTTGGTCAGCATCCAGTATGCGTTCCAGGGTGACAATACGGTCTTCCATCTTGCGGGTCGATTCCCATATCTCGCTGAGCATCTGCTCGTCTTCTGAAGACAGCCCTTTGGCGGCCTTCATCTTGGCGATGTAGTGGAATATGATCCAGATTGGACAGACCACGGTTAAAAACAGTATCAGCAGTACTTCAGACACGATGTTCTCCGGTAGCAGTCAATGTTTGCATGGTGCAGCAATTCATCTCGCCTGTTCAGGAAGACTCGGCGGCAGCCTTGCCGCTGTTACTGCGACGCTGTTTCAGCGCTTCCAGCTCCGCATTCACTTCATCATTGCGCTCAAGATCATCAATCTCTGCGGCGGCCGATTTTTGTGGACGACCGATTTCCATGGCTTCGCCGCGAGCCTCTATGTCTTCAATGCGGCGTTCGGCACTTTCAAAACGAAACAGCACGTCATCCAGTTTGTCGCTGTGGAATTGTTCACTGGCTTTGAGCTTGGTAGTGGCATGCTTGTGGCGCATGACCAGAGTGCGCTGGCGATTCTTCGCGTCCTGCAGCTTTTGCTGCAAGCGCGAGATGTTGTCGTTGAACTGCTCCAGATGTTCTTCCAGCAAGGTCAGTTCTTCAGCCACGGCATCATGACGCTTCTGTACGATGGTCTTTTCATGTAGAGCAGCACGTGCCAGATCGTCGCGATCCTTGTCCAGCGCCAGTTCAGCCTTGCGCTGCCAGTCAGCCACTTCCTTTTCCAGCCGGTTCAGCGTACGTTGGCGTTGTTTGCGTTCGGCAATGCATTTTGCCGCGCTGGTTCTGACCTCTACCAGCGTGTCTTCCATTTCCTGGATCATCAGGCGAATGATCTTCTCGGGATCCTCGGCCTTTTCCAGTACTGAATTGATGTTGGCATTGATAATGTCGCTTAGTCTTGAAAAAACACCCATGTCAGTTCTCCGTTTTAATGTGACGAGGGTATCTATGCAAATTTCATGCCAAAGCTTTCGAATAGTCAAATCTCCTGTTCTATGCATATTCCAGTGACTGGCTTCGGCACCGAAAGAATCATTATTTAGTCTGATTGACCAATATTTAGGTGAAAATCATAATTAATGAATCACAGGGTTCTTAACAAGCCTCCGGAACCATTCACTTCGCAGTTGGTCTGCTATGCAGTTCATGCCCGATGCGACTGGCAGCAAAGTCTTTATTTAATAAGCGACCCGATAACATCCAAACGATGGATGCGCGGCAGTCGATAACAGGCTAAAATGTCAGGTTTGCATCATCACACTATCATTCTGGAGGATTTCATGAAGCCGCTTTATCGGTTGTCACTACCACTTACCCTGCTGCTGTCATCAGTGGCCTTGCAGGCGCAGACGCCTGCCACCATCGCCGAGATTGAACCCGACAAGCTCAGCTATGCAGTCGGCTATGACATTGGCATGAATCTGCGCCGCCAGGGCATCGATCTGCAAATCGAACAGGTCATTCAGGCCGTCCGCGATACACATAATGAGGCCGAACCATCGGTACCGCGCGAGGAAATGCAGGAGATTCTGACCACCTTGAATGAAGAATTGCGCGAGAAGCGCATGCAGGAATTGCGCGAACTTGCTGACGAAAACCAGGCCAAGAGCAACGAGTTTCTGCAGAAGAATCGAAGCAACGATGGCGTAGTGGTCTTGCCCAGCGGGGTGCAGTACAAAGTGATTCAGGAAGGCGATGGTCAACGCCCAGGCCCCACCGATACGGTGCAGGTGCATTACCGCGGTTCGCGCATGGATGGCTTGGAGTTTGACAGTTCATTTGCTCGCGGCAAGCCGGAAACCTTCGAGGTGGATCAGGTCTTGCAGGGCTGGCAGGAAATACTGCCACTGATGAAAGAAGGTGCCGAGTGGCGTATCTACGTGCCGCCGGAACTGGGCTTTGGCTTGCGCGGACAACCGCCGGTAGGGCCCAACGAGGCGGTGGTGTTTGATCTGCGCCTGGTGTCTGTGGGTCCGCAGGAGTAATCGCTGCGAGCTCATGGTCAAATTGCAGTCAAGCTGTTATGGCGATCCTAGATTAATGGCATAAGGTGGGATCCAGTGCAGTCGGAAATGGCATCACCCTGTATAGATATCTGTCGTCTCAATGATGACCAGAAATGCATTGGTTGTGGTCGCAGCGGTGAGGAAATCGCTCGCTGGCAGCAATACACTGATGCCGAGCGACGCTTCCTCATGCAGACCGTGCTGCCACGCCGGCTGGAGTGCATGATTGACTGAACATGGCCGTGCTACTGCCGTTGCTGGTCTGCCAAGACCATTACAGCTATGCGTGCAGCGTGCTGGCTGTCATCGCCAGGTGCTGAGAAGCTGGTCGTGGCCGCAGCAGTCTCAGCACAAAGCAGAAGCCGCTATCCTGATACCATTTTTTGCCACTGCCGCAAGCCACGCTGCTGCCCTTGGCGGCAGCCCTGGTGCGTCGCTGTCGGCAGCGTCAACGTCCGGTCAGTTGCGCCTGCTGCTGACCCGGCGTGCACGTCACTTGCGGCGACATGCTGGTCAGATGAGCTTTCCCGGTGGCGTGCTTGAGCCTGGCGATAGCAGCATGCTCGACACCGCCATGCGTGAAACGACCGAGGAAACAGGTGTGCATGGCAGCCACATTCAGCCGCTGGGCAAACTGGGCGACATGCTCACCATCAGCGGTTATCGTCTGCACGTTTATATCGGCTGGCTGCATGCCGGCTTTAAGCTGCAGCCGGATCCCGATGAAGTGGAAGCAGTCTATGCTGCAGATGTGGAAACGGCGCTGGATGCGCGTCACTATCACTGGCAGCCGCGAGAAACGCCAGCCGGTAGTGTGCAGATGCCGGAAATGGTGCTGGAACAACAACGCGTCTGGGGCATCACAGCAGTGATCATCTGGCATCTGTCCTGTCTTTGGCACGATCATCGCCACGCTAACAGCGGCCCCTACGGCGAGTTCAATGTCGCCTCGTCGTGGCAACGGCAAACACCTGCAGCAGGCAGGCGGAGTCAGCAATGAATAAACCAATCACATCGTTTCGTTATCGCTGTGTGTTGCTTGTGGCAGCCGTGAGCATGCTTCCAACTGCAGTGCTGGCCGTCGACAGCAAGGACAGTATCACCATCTACAGCAGTGCCCAGCCGGGTGGCATACCGGCCAGTCTGTATCTGCCATCCCAGGGCGCCGGCAGCGGCCGCGGAGGTCAAGTGCCGGGTTTTGCCGTGGTGCGTCATCAGCGCAGCTATGAGCTGGCCAAGGGACAGCAGAGCCTGCGCGTGGTTGATGTGGCAGCGGCGATTGATCCGACCACGGTGTCGTTTCGCTCATTAAGCGAGCCTGATACGCGCGTGCTCGATCAGAGTTTCGAGTTCGACCTGGTCAGCATGGACAAGCTGCTGCAGCGCTACATTGGGCAGCAGGTTAATGTAGAGCAGGTACGTGGTGACACTATCGATACTTACACAGGTGAGTTGTTGGGCACAGAAGGTGGCCTGATGCTGCGCGCTGACAACGGTGCTGTTGTGACACTGCGGCACTATCAGAATATTCGTTTTCCCAGTCTGCCCGATGGCCTGATCAGCCAGCCCACTCTGGTGTGGAATCTGGATGCGCCGCAAGCCGGCGAGCAGGACGTCGAAATCGCCTATCACTCCGGCGGCATGACCTGGTGGGCCGATTACAATGCCTTGCTGAGCAGCAACAATGAGCATTGCCGGCTGGACTTATCCGCCTGGGTGAGTCTGGTCAATCAGTCCGGCGCTGCTTACCAGCAGGCCCGGCTGAAACTGATGGCTGGCGATGTGCGCAGACTGCCGACGCGAGATAGAGGGGTCACATTGCAACGGGTGGAGACCACTGGGTCCAGACTACAGCAAGACGATGGCTTCGCAGAACAAAGCTTCAATGAATATCACCTGTACACGCTGGGCCGAGCGATCGATCTGCCGCAAAATGCCACCCGCCAGGTCGAGCTGTTTCCCACCACGCGCAGTATTCCGTGTCAAAAAAACCTGCTGGTGGATGGCAGCCCCGGTTATTTCGGTGGACAACAACTGGCTGACAGTTTTACCGGCTCCAACGACGTCGACGTGCAGGTGCATTACGCGTTCGTCAACGACCGTGACAGCAAACTGCATGTGCCGCTGCCGGCTGGTCGGGTGCGTATCTCCGAGTTGAATCAGGACGATGGCGAACTGGAATTCATCGGTGAAGACAGCATCGGCCACACGCCGCGTGATGAAACGATTCGACTGCATACCGGCAATGCGTTTGACGTCAAGGCAGCGCGCAAACAGACCGACTTCAGTGTCGATAACCGTGCGCGTCAATTGACCGAAAGCTGGCAGATCGAGATCCGCAACCGCAAGCCACAAGATGAGACCGTACTGGTCAATGAGAATCTGTTTCGCGCCGCCAACTGGGAGATTACCCAATCCAGCGAAAAGTATGAACGTCTGAACAGCAATCGCATTCAGTTCAGCATTGAAGTACCGGCTGAAACTGTGCGTACCATCAGCTACAGCGTGCGTTATAGCTGGTAGCCAGGCAGCAACCGGGTAACGCTGAGCCGCAGCTCGGCCACGGTGTTGGATGCGCTGCGTTTATCAGGCCTGCTGGCGGCTGGCATGACAAAAAAAATGCCGGTCAGTGACCGGCATGCTGATAGACTTTTGTGCAAGTAGCGCCAATCAATAACCACCGCCACCATGTCGTCTGCTGCCGCCATAATGCCGTCCGCCGCCATAGCGATGACCAGACCGATAGCCGGAGCGGTAGCCATGACGATAGCCTTTGCGATAACCATGGCGGCTGCCATGACGATAGCTTTTACCATAACCGTAGCGACTGCCATGACGGTAACCACGCTGATAACTGCGCCCGCGATAACCATGACCTCCACGGTAATACCTGGAACCACTGCGATAGCCATGATCGCGGCCGTAGCGATAACGGTCATGGCGATAGCCATCATAGCGATAACGACTGCGGCTGCTGCCATAATATCTGTGACCATGACCTGAGCTGGAGTGAATCGCATAACCAAGACCCAAGCCAATGGCAAACGCAGCCAGACCATGACCGCCACCGTGGTAGCTATGGCCACGATAACCACCGTAGCCGCCGGCACTGGCCTGGCTGGCGAACAACAGTGCGCTGACAGCCACTGCTGCGGTGATGAGTGCATGTCTGAATTGCATCATGGTGTTCTCCTTTGCTGATGTTCGGGTAACATGATAGCGCAGGCAACTGAATCCATCCTGAACAGGACAACGCCATCATGTTAGAAATCATTGAACACAATACTATCAGGGAGTTGCGCCTGCAAAGACCGCCAGTCAACGCCCTCAATCCGGAACTGCTGGAAGCTTTGCAAGCGCAAATCAGCGCAGTGCATGAAAATTCCGACAGTTTATCGGCGGTGATTGTCTCCGGCCAGCCGGGGGTGTTCTCTGCCGGCCTTGATCTGCCGGAGTTGTTGGCTTGTTCACGCGCTCAGATGCAGGGTTTCTGGCTCATGTTTCATGATCTGTGGCGTCTGCTGGCGACCTGTCCGGTGCCGGTGGTGGCTGCCATCACCGGTCACAGTCCGGCCGGCGGAACGGTGCTGTCGGTGTTTTGTGATTACCGCATCATGGCGCAGGGTGAGTTCAAGATCGGCCTGAATGAAACCCAGGTGGGTCTGGTGGCACCGCGGGCAATTTATGGCGCCCTGCAGCGCTTGCTGGGCGCGCGCGCGGCCGAGCGACATCTGGTGGCCGGGGAGTTGATCGGACCTGAACGGGCCTTGCAATTGGGGCTGGTGGATCAACTGGCAGCCGCCGATAAGGTGCTGCCGGCGGCGCTGGCCTGGTGCCAGCAGATGGCAGCCTTGCCGCGCCAGGCCATGCTGGGCAATCGCCGCATCGCGCGCGCCGAGCTTCATGAGCTGTTTGCCGCCGGTGATGACGGTGATGCATTTCTTGATGTCTGGTTTGATCCCGCCACGCAGCAGGCCCTGCAGCAGGTGATTGCCAGTCTGCGCAAATGACGATTGCAGCTGCTGCCATGGCATATTGCCGATGGCTTGCGTAGAATTGCCTTACCCGCAAACAGTTTTGAAGGATACATTGCATGTCAGCCCAACAGGTCGCTGAGCAGGCTCGGCGACGTCGCACCTTTGCGATCATTTCACACCCCGATGCCGGTAAGACCACAATCACTGAAAAACTACTGCTGTTTGGTGGCGCCATCCAGCAGGCGGGGTCGGTGAAGGCGCGCAAGGCTGCGCGTCATGCCACTTCCGACTGGATGGCCATGGAACAGGAGCGCGGCATCTCGGTGACCTCGTCGGTGATGCAATTTGAGTACCAGGATCGCGTGCTGAATCTGCTCGATACCCCGGGCCATGCCGATTTCTCCGAAGACACCTACCGCACGCTGACGGCAGTGGATTCGGCACTGATGGTGATCGATTGCGCCAAGGGCGTGGAACAGCGCACCATCAAGCTGATGGAAGTGTGTCGCTTGCGCACCACGCCGATCATGACCTTCATCAACAAGCTGGATCGCGAGGGGCGCGATCCGCTGGAGCTTTTGGATGAAGTGGAGCAGGTGCTGAAGATCCAGTGCGCGCCGATTACCTGGCCGATCGGTATGGGCCGCCGTCTGCGCGGTGTCTATCATATGCTCGACGACAAGGTGCTGCTCTACAGCAGTGGCAAGAACTACGTCACCCAGGAGGCGGATGTGATCGCGGGCCTGGATAATCCGGCGCTGGATGAGTTGCTCGGCAGTGATGCTGGACAATTGCGTGAGGAAATTGAGCTGGTGCGTGGGGCCAGTCACGAATTTGATCACCAGGCCTATCTGGATGGCACTCTGACACCGGTTTTCTTTGGCTCAGCGATCAACAACTTCGGCGTCACGCCTTTGCTTGATGCCTTTGTCGAATACGCGCCGGCACCGGAGCACTATCAAACGGTGCAAAGAGAAATCGATGCCGACGAAGCCGGCATCAGCGGGTTTGTCTTCAAGATCCAGGCCAACATGGATCCGGCGCACCGCGATCGCATTGCCTTCATGCGCATCTGCAGCGGTGCCTTCCAGCCCGGCGACAAACTCTACCAGGTGCGCAGCGGCAAGCACATCCGCACTGCCGGTGCCCTGACCTTCATGGCTTCGGACCGAGGTGCGCTGGAGCAGGCCTGGCCGGGCGATATTGTTGGCTTGCACAATCACGGCGCCATCCGCATCGGTGACAGTTTCAGCGCCGGTGAGAATCTGCATTTCACCGGCATACCCAGTTTTGCCCCGGAGCTGTTTCGTCGGGTGCAGTTGCGCGATCCGCTGAAAAGCAAGCAGTTGCTGAAAGGCCTGGAGCAGCTCTCGGAAGAGGGCGCGACACAGTTCTTCAAGCCCTTGCTGGGCAATGATCTGGTGGTCGGCGCCATTGGTGTGCTGCAATTTGAGGTCAGCGCTTACCGGCTCAAACACGAATACAATGTCGATGCCAGCTTTGAAGCAGTCAATGTCGTCACGGCGCGCTGGGTGAGCTGTGACGATGCCGAAGAACTGCGCAAGTTTCGTGCCCGCAACGAAGCACAACTGGCCACTGATCACGCCGGCGAACTGGTTTATCTGGCGCCCAACCGTGCCAACCTGCAGTTGACCGAGGAGCGCTGGCCGAACATTGTGATGCAGTCCACGCGCGAAATCAGCAGCGCCGACTGATGCTGAACCGGTTGCCAGACGCAGACCGCCGTCGGCAACTGCTGACCATCGCGCTGCCCATCATCGGCGGCATGCTGTCGCAGAATGTGCTCAATCTGGTCGACATCGGCATGGTGTCAACCCTGGGCGATACCGCGCTGGCCGCGACTGGAGTGGGGTCGTTTTTTAACTATCTCTCTGTGGCCATTGTGCTTGGCCTCGCCACCGGGGTGCAGGCGACATCATCGCGTCGCTTCGGTGAAGATCTGGATGAGCAGGCTGCCTTGCCGCTGAATGGTGGCTTGTTGCTGGCCATGCTGGTCGGCATTCCGCTGAGTCTGGTGCTGATGTTCTGGGCCGGAGACATTCTCGCTTTCCTAAATGACGATGCCGAAGTGGTGGCGCAGGGCACGCCTTATCTGCAGGTGCGGCTGCTGGCACTCACCGCGGTAGGCATGAACTTCGCCTTTCGCGGTTACTGGAGCGCCGCACACCTGACGCGGCTGTACTTCTACACCATCGTCAGCATGCATGCGATCAATATCCTGCTTAACTGGGTGCTGATTTTCGGCAATCTGGGGGCACCGGCACTGGGTGTCACCGGTGCCGGCATGGCCACCACCATTTCCATTTTTATCGGTTTGCTGCTGCACGTTATATTTGCCCTGCGGTTTGCCCGCCCGGCCGGTTTTCTGCGCGGATTGCCGCAGCGAGACGCCTTGCGCAGACTGATCGACATCTCTTTGCCGAACAGCATCCAGCAGGTGTTTTTTTCCGGCGGGCTGGTGGCGCTGATCTGGATCCTGGGGCGTATCGGTACCGCGGAAGTGGCCGCAGCCAACGTGTTGCTGACGCTGGGGTTGGTGTTGTTGCTGCCGGCCATGGGCATCGGTATCGCCTGTTCTTCGCTGGTTGGGCGCGCGCTGGGGCGCAAGGATGCCGAGGATGCCCAGCGCTGGGGCTGGGAGTCGGCGGCATTGATTCTGCTGGTCAACACGGCCATTGGCTTGCTGCTGTTGCTGTTTGCCAGGCCGATCCTGGCGATTTTTCTGCATGATACTGAAACACTGCAATTGGCCTTGCTGCCATTGATGATCAGTGCCGTCATCGTCGGCATTGATACCGCCGGTCTGGTGCTGATGAATGCGCTGCTGGGTGCCGGTGCCAGCCATCGCGTGATGAAGATTTCGATCGTGCTGCAGTGGCTGTTGTTTTTGCCGCTGGCATGGCTGGCCGGGCCGGTGCTCGGTCTGGGTTTGCTCGGTGTCTGGGTGGTGCAGGCGGTGTATCGTTTGTTACAGACGCTGGTGCTGGCGTTAAACTGGCGTGATGATTTCTGGAAAGACATCAAGGTTTGAGCATGGCAAGGTCTGAACATGACTGACTGGCTGGACAAACTGGCGGCGGTGGGGTTCGGCTTGTTCGGTCTGCTCAGCCTGCTGGTGCTGGTCTGGTTGATCAGCGGCCGTCAGCGCATTGTGCCGGTGCGCATGATCGGGCTCGGTGTATTGTTGCAGTTCAGCTTTGCATTGATTGTCCTGCGCACCGGCTGGGGACGGGCGCTGTTTGATGGCCTGGGCAATGTATTTGTGGTGTTGATCAGCTTCACTCAGGCGGGGACCAGCTTCATCTTTGGGGAAATGGTCGACGTGGAAAAGTATGGTTTTATTGTCGCCATACAGGTATTGCCGACAATCATTTTCTTCGCCTCATTGATGGCGGTGTTGTATCACCTGGGGCTGATGCAGCGCATCGTGCAGGGCATGGCCTGGGTCATGACCCGGACCATGAAGGTTAGCGGTGCCGAGTCACTGGCGGTGGCTGCCAATGTGTTTGTTGGCCAGACCGAGGCACCGCTGGTGGTGCGTCCCTACATCAGCCGCATGACCGAATCCGAGTTGTTTACCATGATGGTCGGTGGCATGGCCACTATTGCCGGCGGCGTGCTCGCAGCCTATGTCGGCCTGCTCGGCGGCAGCGATCCGGTACAGCAGGTGTATTACGCCAAGCATCTGTTATCGGCCAGTATCATGGCGGCACCGGCGACCATCGTGGTGGCGAAAATGATGATCCCGGAATTTGAGGAATCTCTGACCAAGGGCGTGGTCAGGATCAAGGTCGAGCATGAAACCCACAACGTGATTGAAGCGGCGGCCAACGGCGCTGCCGAAGGCGTCAAGCTGGCCATCAATGTCGGCGCCATGCTGCTGGCATTTCTGGCCCTGATCGCCATGATCAACTACCCACTGGAGTGGCTGGGTGCCAACACCGGCATCAACGACATGCTGGGACAGCCGCTCAGCCTGGCCCTGGTGGTGGGGTACATTTTTGCGCCGCTGGCCTGGATCATCGGCGTACCCAGCAGCGACATCATCACCGTGGGTGGTCTGATCGGACAGAAAATCGTCGCCAACGAGTTTGTCGCCTACTCGCAGCTCAACCAGGTCAAGGACACGCTCAGCGACCACGGTGTGCTGATCAGCACCTATGCGCTGTGCGGCTTTGCCAACTTCTCCTCCATTGCCATCCAGATCGGCGGCATCGGCGGGCTGGCACCCAATCGTCGCTCCGACATCGCCCGCCTGGGCATCAAAGCCGTCATCGGCGGCACCGTGGTAACCATGATGACCGCCACCATTGCCGGGGTGATCACGGCGTTTTGATTATCGGTCAGCGCCTGCCATGTGCCTATGGCCATTCACTGCAGGAACACCTACAGTTATTAAGTCGAATGATACTTAAGCTCAGCAGTTCTCGCAGCAGTGTCTACTTTTTGATTTGTACTGTGGCGCGGCCATGTATATTGCCGGACAGCATTTGTTCGCAGTAAGCAAAGATTTCGTCTCGCTGCAGATGCTTGCTGGCGATCTGATCCAGTTGCGGTGGCTTCCACGGTCCCGCCAGCCGGGTCCACAGTTCCTTGCGCAGCGGGGTCGGGCATTGTGCGGAATTGATACCGAGCAGGCTGATGCCGCGCAGAATAAACGGCATCACGGTGGTGTGCAGTTCATGGCCGCCAGCCAGCCCGCAACAGGCAATGTTGCCCCAGGGCTCAATCACGCGCGTGAGTCCGGCCAGCAGCTTGCCGCCTACCGTGTCGATGGCACCCGCCCAGATGGTCGATTCCAGCGCACGATCGCCGAGATAAAGATTGTGGCGGTCACTGCAGGACACGGCTCCGAGCTGCTGCAGCCAGTCGAATTGATCGATCTTGCCGCTGATGGCATGAGCTTCATAGCCGGCTGCGGTGAGGATATTGATGGCCAGGCTGCCGACGCCGCCACTGGCGCCGGTGACCACGACCGGCCCCTGTTGCGGGGTTTGACCGCAGGCTTCCATGCGATACAGCGACAGTGCGGCAGAAAAACCGGCGGTGCCGATCTGCATGGCTTGCAGCATGCTCATGCCATTCGGCAGTGGAATGGTCCAGTCGCTGTCCAGGTGCAGGAATTCGCTGTAGCCTCCATCACGCGTTTCACTGAGATCGCAACCGGTCGCGAGTACTTCATCGCCAACATCGAACTGATCACTGTCACTTTTGATCACCACCCCCGCCACATCGACGCCACCATTGAGCGGAAACTGACGCAGAATGCGCCCTTTTCCGGTGACTGCCAGTGCATCCTTGTAATTGATGCTGGAGTAGTGCACCTCAATGGTGACATCGCCGGGACTGAGGTCGGCAGCCGGCATTTGCTGCCAGGCGGCGTGATGGTCTTCATCGCGGTTGATTCTGAGAGCCTGGATGTTCTCGGGAATATTCATGCGCGTAGCCGTTGCAATAACTGGGGTTGTCGGTACAGTGTTCTGGGGCGATAGCGTAACAGCGCGCGCTGTAGATGTCTTCTCGCTGCATCCAGCCGGGTGCCGGGCAGGGTGCGCGCATAGCGCAGTTGCAGATAGCGCTGAACCAGTTGCTGCAATTCCTGCGCCGAGTCTGCCTGCAGATGGTTTGTAGCCAGCACGATCAATTCGCCTGGTGCGATGCTGTTGCGACAGTCGATGCCGGCGCGCCGCAGCCGGCGCAGCATCTGCTGCCAGGCGTTCTGCAACGGATCGGTCATGCCGCGCAGCTCGCTGCGGCGCAGCCAGAAATACATGCCCAGACCCAGCACAGCGGTCGCCAGCAGCATGATCAACAGCAGTCGCGTATGATCGGCATACTGAATGCCCAGCGGTTGCAGCAGTCGACTCTGGCTTTTGGCGTCGAAGCTGACCACATTGCGATTCCACCAGTAGCGCACTACGTCAGCGCGGTTGCGCAGGTCGACCAGCCATGCGGCATGCAGCCAGCCGGGCACATCGACGACTGATCTGGAGCCGGTGATCACGCGCTGTGGTGCCACCGCACTGGTCGGATCTACACGCGTCCAGCCGCTGTCGGGATACCAGACTTCGGCCCAGGCATGGGCATCGGACTGGCGAACCAGATAATAATCGCCATTGTCTATACCGCCCTGATAGCCAGTGACGACGCGCGCCGGTACGCCGGCGGCGCGCATGAGAAAAGTAAAAGCGCTGGCATAGTGCTCGCAGTAGCCGGTGCGGCTGGTAAACAGGAAATCATCGATCGGATCATGCAGGCCGGGCACCGACTCCAGCCGGTAGTAGAACGGCTCCTGGCGAAAATAATTCAGCGCAGAATTGACGATCTCGCGATGCTCAGCGCTGGTCTGACCCGGATGCGCCGCACTGGCAGCGCTTTGCCATTGTAACGCCAGTTGGCGCGCTTGCGGCGCCATGTCGGAGGGTAATTGCAGGGCCTGCAGACTGAGCGTGCGCGCGCTGGCAGAATTGTCCCGGAAGTCGGTGTCACTGGCGACTGTATAGCGTTTCAGGCTTCTCACCGGATGTTTCGTGCGCAGCAGATAATCCAGTGTCAGCCTGGCTTCTTCCGGATATTTGGCCGGGTAATCCAGCGCGTAGATCCATTTCTGTCGATGCGGCTCCAGCTCAATCTGATAGCGCAGGTCGGCATCTCCCGGTGCCGGTTTTTGCTTCGCGCTGATGCCGCCATAGAAAATCTGAGACCAGCGCTGACCGTCAAACTGCCACAGCACCGGGCCGCGCCAGTATCGCTCCGACATTTCCGGAATCGCGCCTTCGAAGCGCACGCGAAACGCCGGCGAATCGTCCAGGAACAAGCTGCTGATATCGCCCGGACTCATGCTGTCAGAGAGCCCGGTACGACCCTCCAGTTCGCCGCCCTGTATGCCCCAGATAGGCGATGACAGACGCGGAAACAGCAAAAACAAAACAATGGCTATGGGTATGGCCGGTGCTGCCAGCATTGCGCCCTGACGGAATAATCTCGGCACGTCGCTGCGGCGAACCTGTTCCCGCTGAATCACGATCATGCTGGTCAGACCGAGCCAGGTGCCGGTGATCAGGTAAATGAACGTCAGTATCGACTGGTCGAACAAAAACCAGGTGGCGATGACGAAAAAGCCCAGTGACACAATCAGCAGCGCATCACGGCGGCGCTGCAGCTCCATGCTTTTCAGAACCAGCATGGTGCACAGCAACTGACTGCCGGGCAGACGTCCCCAGATGCCGCCATTGAGCCAGAAAACCATGATGACCAGACCGATCACCAGCGCCGTGCGTATGCTCCAATGCGGCGGTCGGAAGTCGCTGTGCAGCCGCCAGGCAATCAGCAGCAGCAACAAAATTGACAACGCCGGGGACATGCGCGTCAGGTGCGGCAGAATGCTGAACAGCGAGGTGCCCATGACCCAGACGATCATGTGCCGGTGCAGGTCAGGCGCGGATGTGCTCACGGCTGCCATAATGCCAGCTCGCGCAGGCAGGCATGCAGATGCTCAGCACCATGTGCCGGCGCCACATGCAGCCCGGGCAGATCCAGGCCATAATGATAGCCGCGCTGTTCTGCCAGCAGTATCCAACTGGTCAGAATGGCGAGTTGTTGCTCGCTGCTGGCGACACCGGTTTGCTGCTGCGTCAGCAGGTATTCGCTGTGGTTGGCTGGCGGTTCATCACGGCTGATCAAGGAGCGGTTTCTGGCGCTGGATTTCCATGCTATTGCTTTAAGGTTGTCGCCGTAGCGATAGTCACGCAGTCCTTCGAACTCATTGTCACTGAGCAGCCGGCGTTGACGTTGCGGTTGGCTTCGCGTCGCTGCCGGTAGAGGTGGCGGCTGCCGGGCCGGAGCGGGATAGACAAGAACGGGATGGCCAACCTGCAGATAGGACCAGGCCCGGAACAGCCCCAGCGGATAGCTGGTCGCCAAAGTCAGTTTGGGTAATTCCAGCCAGCCGCGCCGGCGGGTGTTGACTGCGAGCTGGCAGCGAGCGTTTTGCCACGGTCGCAGGCTGAAGCGATGCGGTTGCTCGTCATCGCTGCTGGAACATGCCAGACTGGGCCGTTCCAGTCCCTGTTGTTCGCGGCAGTGGATCTGCATGATGACGGGTTCGCCGGCAAACACCGGCTGCACGCTGATGCGCTCAATGTGCAGTCCGGACAGATTTCGCCAGCTGCGAAAAGTCGAGATCTGCGCTGAAGTGGCCAGCAGAAAGCTCAAAAACAGCGCCGCGTTGTTGTTGTAGTTCAAAGCACCAAACAGCATGGCAAACAGCAGCACGCCGAAGGTGATGCCGAAGCGGGTCGGCAGGATATAAACCTGGCGATAGCCGATGACCAGAGGCGGCTGCTGTGGCCCGCGTCGCTGCAGGTACTGCTCGAAACGCTGCCGCCAGGCTGGTCGGCGCAAGCTGTCGGCAAATGTCATGATCAGGGTATGACGGTTGATTCCAGTATGTCGCCGGCGACCTGATCGCTGTCCAGACTCTGCTGGCCAGGCTCTTCCAGCAGCTTCAGGCGATGTGCCGCCAAGGCCACAAACACCGCTTTGACATCGTCGGGTTCGGCATGCCGGCGGCCCGCCAGCAAGGCATGGGCACGCGTGACCGCCAGCAGCGCCAATCCGGCACGCGGACTCAGTCCGGTGGCGACGCCGGGGTGATTGCGGCTGTGTTCAACCAGGCTATGGATATAATCCAGCAAAGCATCACTGCAGTGCACGCGTGCGGACATGCTGCGCAGCGCGCTGACATCCTGACTGTGCAGGATGCGCTCGCAGTCAGCCAGAATGGACTGGCGATCCGGCGCCCGAAGTAATGCCCGCTCGGCGTCTTTGGGTGGATAGCCAAGTGAGATCTTCAGCAGGAAGCGATCCAGTTGTGAATCCGGCAGCAGCCATGTGCCGGCCAGATCCAGCGGATTCTGAGTGGCGATGACGAAAAACGGTTGTGGCAGAACATAATGCTGACCGTCAACCGTGACTTGATTTTCGGCCATCGCCTCCAGTAGTGCACTCTGCGTGCGTGGTGGCGCACGATTGATTTCATCGGCCAGCACCAGTTGACTGAATATGGGGCCATGCTGAAAACTGAACTGCTCATTGTTCTGACTGTATATGGAGATACCGACGACATCGGCGGGCAGCAGGTCGCTGGTAAACTGGATGCGGCGATGATCAAGTCCCAGGGTGGCGGCCATGGCATTGGCCAGCGTGGTTTTGCCCACGCCAGGCAGGTCTTCTATGAGCAGGTGGCCGCCTGCCAGCATGCTGCAGAATGTCAGCCTGATGGCCTGCGGGTTCCCCAGTACCACGCTGTTGATCTGGTCGATGGCGGCGGCGAGCTTGTTTAATAAGGCATCACTGTCGTTGCCATGGGTGGACAGTTCGGCAAGTGTTGCAGTGCCGGTATCGGTGGCGGTATTGGTGCTGACTGATTGGGTCATGGATATTCCTTTGCCATCGTGGCTGTCCCGGAGCAGGGGCGATATATTCATCCTTGCCGCATTATAGCAATGCCTATCTACAATGCCAGATCAGAGCAATATCTCCACGTCCGGATACTCATGCGAGATGATCGCGCGCGTATACAGTGAGGGTCTGACCAGCACCTTCTTGCCAGCGTTCGCCAGCAAGTGGCGATCCGAGGCAGAGTCAGTGTAGGCGATGATGAAGGGCGGATGAATGTTCTGTTCGGCGAGACAGGTCAGTTTCTGCCGGGCATAGCAGTGCGGCTTGCTGATATAGCCACCGAGAAAGCGATGCTTGCGGCTGCCGATGACGGTGATATCACGCAAACCCATGGCATAAAGAATTTTTTTCGCCATTTTCACCCAGCAGCCGGTGACAATGACGATGCGATCGCCCTGGCGCTGGTGTTGCAGCAGGCGTTGCCAGCTGGCATCGATACGTACCTTGTCCGAGCGTTTGGCGATGCTGGTGGCCAGGCTTTTGAGTATCTGATTCAGGCGTTTTTTGTGCAGGCCTACCGTGGACAGCCAGAGAAAGCCGGAAGCGCCAATGTTCTTGCTGCCGGGAATGAACAGCAGCGGCAACAGGATCGGTGCCGCCAGCAGCATGGGCACAAATGGCCACCGGCGCGCAGCCGCGATGTGGAAGATCATGCGCGTGCCGTTGTCGCCGCTGACCAGGGTGCCATCGAAGTCGAACAGAACGATGGTGGCCTGCCTGGCTGACGCGTCTGTGACCGTCGATGATGAGATAGGGGCTGTCATGCCGGTCATTTTATATCCAGTTGGCTCCTGGTGACGACGTTAGCGTTGGATCATGTCAATTGTTGCTACGCCGGATCAGCGCAGCGCAGCGATCAGTTTGTCGGTGTCGACGTTGCCGCCAGTGAGAATGATGCCGACGCGCCTGCCGGCGAAGCAATCCGGATAACGCTGTATGGCAGCCACCACAGTGGCGCAGGAAGGCTCGATCAGTTGTTTCATGTAGCGCCAGACCAGTTCGGTGGCTGCCAGAATTTCATCATCATCGACCAGCAATATGCGTTCAAGGTGCTGCTGCATGATGTGAAAGTTGCGCACACCAAGCGTCGCGCGCAGACCGTCGGCGATGGTGTTGACCGGCGCATCGGTCACCCGCCTGCCGGCCTGCAGTGAGGCATGCGCATCAGCAGCACCCGCAGGTTCTGCGGCCAGTACCGCAATGTCAGCCTGCATGTGCTGCACGGCCAGACAGGCACCACTGATCAGGCCACCGCCACCGACCGGGGCCAGCAGCATATCGAGCTTGTCTACCTGCTGCAGCAGCTCGACGCTGGCGCTGGCCTGGCCGTAAATGACTCGCCAATCGTCGTACGGCGGCACCGCATGATGGCCCTGGTTTTGCAGTTCGACCAAAGCAGCCTCACGCGCCTGCTGAGTCGGCGCACAGAAGTGCACTGTGCCGTGATAAGCGCGCACCGCATTGATTTTGGCCGGCACGGCGTTCTCTGGCATGACAATGTGCGCGCTGATACCAGATTTTTGTGCGGCGGCTGCAAGCGCTGCGCCGTGATTGCCGGATGAATGTGTGCACACCGAACGGGTGTCTGGCGGCAGATTGGCCAGCGCATTGCTGGCGCCGCGATACTTGAATGCACCGGTATGCTGCAGTTGCTCGCATTTGAAAAAGGCTTCGCAACCCAGCAGTTGTTGCAGG
>CAZHRH010000029.1:0-17814 GCA_964534475.1 uncultured Wenzhouxiangellaceae bacterium | reverse complement strand
TTGCACGACCTCAATCCGGCGCGGCTGGAATACATGATGCGCGCCGTCAACCTGCGCGACAGGGCAGCCCTGGATGTTGGTTGCGGCGGCGGTATTCTGGCGGAAAGTCTGGCCCAGCAGGGTGCACAGGTCAGCGCCATTGATATCGCCGACGAGGTGCTCGACGTGGCCCGTCTGCATGCCCTCGAAACCGGGCTGGAGATCGATTACCGCAACAGCACGGTGGAAGCTTTTGCTGCTGCTGCGCCGCACAGTATGGCGGTGCTGAGCTGCATGGAAATGCTCGAGCATGTGCCCGACCCGGCAGCAGTGGTGCAGGCCTGTGCCGAGATTGCCCGACCCGGCGGCGAGCTGTTTTTCAGCACGCTGAATCGCCATCCGCTGGCATTTGCGCTGGGTATCGTGGCGGCTGAGTATGTGCTGGGACTGCTGCCGCGCGGTACTCATCATTACCAGCGCTTCATCCGGCCATCGGAACTGGCCGCATGGTGTCGCCAGGCCGGTTTGCAGGTCGTCGATATCAGCGCCTTGCACTATAACCCGTTGACCCGGCGTGCCCGCGTCGGCGGCAGACCGCTGATTAACTACCTGCTACACGCACACAAGCCCGCTGCTTGATATGGATGCTGCGGCCAGCTTCGACATTCGCGGATTGTTGTTCGATCTCGATGGCACCTTGCTGGACAGCGCACCAGATCTGACCGCTGCTCTGAACCAGGTACGGTCGGGCTTCGGCTTGCCGCCGGTAGCGGTGGCAGCGGTGCGCAAAGGCGTGTCACAAGGCGCGCGCGGCATGCTGGAACTGGGCCTGCCGGGTGTCGGCGGCACAGAACTGAAACAGGCAAAACAGGCATTCCTGCAGCATTATGCAGCGCTTGGTACCACGCATAGCGAAGCTTATGCCGGTGTCGAAAACTTGCTGGCAATGATCGATGCTGCCGGCTTGCGCTGGGGCATAGTGACCAACAAATACACCGCGTTAACCCTGCCCATCGTGCGGTCGCTGGGCTGGGATCAGCGTGCCGCAGCGGTGGTCTGCGGTGACAGCACTGCCGCTGCCAAGCCGTCACCGCTGCCGGTCATCATGGCTGCCGATCAACTGCAACTGGAGCCGGCCAGGCTGCTTATGATCGGCGACGACGTGCGTGACATCGAAGCCGGGCGGGCGGCTGGCTGCAGCACCGCTGCGGTGGGTTGGGGTTACGGTGAAGCCGATCAGCACAGCAAAGAAGATGCAGACTTTATATTCAATGAAATCAATGATATGAGAGATTTTATTAAACAAATTATTGATTCTCGGGCTGATGTTGAAGCTGATGGCGCCAGGCTTGCACAGCAACCATGAGCGCGCCGCTGCAGCAGGATTATGTGTTGCGCTTCGGTTTCACCGGACTGCCGGTGCGCGGTGCCATTGCTGATCTCACGTCGTGCTGGCAGCAACTGGCGACCTATCGCAGCTATCCTGCGCCGCTGACAGAGTGGCTCGCGCAGGCCATGCTGGCATTGAGCATGATCCGCACCGGTATCAAGGACAGCGGCAAGCTGGGTTTGCAGATCCGCGGCAACAACACACTGCGTTTGCTCACAGCAGACTGCGACCAACAATTGCATGTGCGTGCTGCCGCTACCTACAGCGACACCGAGGCACTGCCTGCTACGCTGTCCGCCATCGACGATGGCGTGCTGGCGCTGATGCTGTCCGATGGCCAGCGCATGCTTTCGCAGGGCATGGTGGCCTTATCTGGGAACACAGATTTGCCGAAAGATACCGATATGGCAACGTTGCTGCAGCATTACTTTACCCAGTCGGAGCAGTTGCAAACACGATTTTTGCTGTTTTTTCATCAGCAACGCCCCACCGGTATCATGCTGCAGCGCATGCCAGGCAACCTGCCGGCGGATGATTGGCATCGTCTGGGCTTGATGCTGGATACCCTGCCGCCGGCTGAAATGCACAGCACGCCCCCTGAGCTGCTGTTATCCAGACTGTTTGCAGAAGATGAGGTGGTGTTGTTCGATCAATATCAACCCTCCTATCGCTGCAGTTGCGACCGTGAGCGGGTCGCGGCAGTGTTGTTGCAATTGGGTCAAGACGATATCACCGACCTGCTGCAAGAGCGTGGCGAGGTCACAGTAGATTGCGAACACTGTGGCCGTATTTATCGCTTTGACAGCGTCGATATTACGCAACTGTTCGCTGTGGGCGAACATGCAGCGCCTGGTTCTGCATCGCTACAGTGAGCGGCGATACTGCCGCCCAGCTCTGGTGTCGCGAGCAGTTATTGCGTATGCACCCGCAGTGGCGATTACAGGAACAGCTTTTACCGCCTGCGCTGCGCCATGACCTGCAACTACTGCATGGCATATTCTCTGCCATGCTGCAGATTCCGCTGGCGGCATCAGCGAGTGAGGTAGCCGAGCCCAAGTTGGCCTGGTGGGTCGATGCCTTGCAGCAGCTATTGCAATCAAGCACGCAGTCGACGGTCGAACCCGCCAGCCTGCAGCATCCGGCGTTGCGGCGGTTGCCGGGCAGTCCGCTGATGTCTTTTTTGCGCGCTGTACCGCTGGCTGACTGGCTGCAAGATCTGCAGCACGCCATAGAGCCGCAGCCTTTGGCGGAGTCGGCACAGTTAATACATTGCTACAGGCGATTGGCGCGACCGCTGGGCTGGCTGGACGCGTGGCTGATCGACGCCACGGCTTGGCAACAGATGCTGGCTACAGCAGACGCAAGCGAGACCGACCAGCGCGCAGTCCATTGGGTGCATGCACGGCGGCTGTTATTGCAGCAGATCAATCTGCTGCCACAACGTGACTGGCTGTATCACAACATGCCGCTGAGCCTGCGTGCGCGGCATCAACTGCAGCTTGACACAGTGCCATCAGCTTCGCCGGCAGCGCTGGCAGCAGAACAAAGTCAGCAGCAGACCTGGACTTGTCCCGGTGGATTGCTGGTCGATCTGTTGGCACTGGATGCCGAACTGGAGGCCGATATCAACGCCAACATGGGCTCATTATCGTCCCCATTACGTGCGCAATGCAGATTCTGGCAGGCTGGTAACCGCGCGCTGGCGAAAAGCCTGTGCAAGCGGGTCAATAGCGGCCATACACAGCCGGTCAGCGGTATCGGCCCCCGGCTGCTATGGTCAAGCTGGCGCCGCGCCCGCGCAGTTCGTGCCCGGGTAATGGCGTGTATATAATAATGCCTGTTTCAAGCACATGGGTAAGATGAATTCGCCTGCACTGCATCTGCCGACTGACAATGTGACCGCCGTGGCTGAGATCAGCGGCGACTGGGTGCTGCGCAATGTTGCACGGCTGGAGTCGCTGACGCAACCGGTGCAGCAGCAACAGCGTTCCCTGCAGGGGCTGGATCTGCAAGCACTGGATAAGCTGGACACCACGGGAGCGCTGTTGTTGCTGCAGTTGCTCGGCTTGCCGACCCCTGAGCACTTGCAGGATCGCTTGCGCAACGTCAGCAGCGAACATCGCATGATACTCATCGCATTGGCCGAGGCCATCTGCGAGGGTGACAAAAGTCGCAAGCCATCAGATCGCTGGCTTATTGAGCTGTTGCAGCGCATTGGCATGTGGATGGTGGATGCGTACCGGCAACTCAAACTGTTGCTGCATTTTATCGGCGTGGTGATTGCCACCACCATGCGCAACCTGACGCAGCCGTGGCGAATGCGCTGGACTTCGCTAGTGTTTCATATCGAACACGTGGGTTTTGATGCGGTACCGATTGTTGCGCTGTTAAGTTTTCTGGTCGGTTCCACCGTGGCTTTTCTCGGCGCTTCGGTACTGCGCGATTTCGGCGCCACCATCTACACGCCGGATATGGTTAGCTATGCCTTTCTGCGCGAGTTTGGTACCTTGCTGCCGGCCATTTTGCTGGCCGGTCGATCGGGCAGCGCTTTCACTGCGCAAATCGGTTCAATGAAGAGTAACGAGGAGATTGATGCGCTGAAAACCCTGGGCATGGATCCGGTCTGCATACTGGTCATGCCGCGCGTGGTGGCTTTGCTGGTGGTGTTGCCGATGCTGAGCTTCATTGGCATGCTGGCAGGACTGCTTGGTGGCATGCTCGTGTGCGCACTGGTACTGGATATTTCAGCGGCGGCCTTTGTCAGCAGAATCTACAATTTCACCGACATTCAGCACTTCTGGGTGGGCATTTCCAAGGCTCCTGTGTTTGCCTTCCTGATCGGCGTGGTCGGCTGTTTGGAAGGGTTCAAGGTCACCGGCAGCGCCGAATCGGTGGGTCAACACACCACCTCATCGGTGGTGCAGTCGATCTTTCTGGTGCTGACGGCCGACGCCATGTTTGCCGTGTTGTTCGAGCAACTGGGAGTGTGAGCGTGGCGCAGCCAACAGATGCTACTGCGGTGACGGACGCTGCTGCAGCGGAAACCGTTATCCGCGTGCGCGATCTGGTCAATGCATTCGGTTCACACGTGGTGCACGATGGTTTGAATCTGGATGTGCGGCGAGGTGAAATTCTTGGCATCGTCGGCGGCTCTGGTAGTGGCAAATCAGTACTGCTGCGTTCCATTGTTGGTTTGCAGAAAATCCGCAGCGGACACATTGAGCTGTTTGGAGAACCGCTGGGTGAACTGCTGGATGACAGCGACAACCTGTGCGATCTGCGTCTGGGGGTGATGTTTCAGGATGCGGCCCTGTTCAGTTCGCTCACGGTCACCGAGAACATTCAACTGGCGATCAAGGAACACTACAAGGTCAGTGAGACCCTGCTGCAGGATCTTGCCGACATGAAGATGTTACTGGCCGAACTGCCATTGCAGGCGGCCAACCAGTACCCGGCGGAATTGTCCGGCGGCATGCGCAAACGCGCCGGCCTGGCGCGGGCATTGGCGCTGGACCCGGAGATTCTGTTTCTGGATGAGCCAACCGCAGGCCTGGATCCGATCTCTGCCGCCGCCATTGATGAGTTGATGCAGACATTGCGCGATGCGCTGGGCTTGACCATATTTGTGGTCACCCACGATCTGGATACGCTGCATGCCGCCTGTGATCGTGTGGCGGTGCTCGGTGAAGGCAAACTGATCACCATCGGCACGCTGGATGAGGTGGCTGAATTTGATCATCCGTGGATCAAGGCCTATTTTTCCGGCCCGCGCGGACGTCGCGGTGGCGATTGAAGCCAACGTTAGCAGATACTCTGAGCTATAGTAAGAAAGCCATGGAACCGAAAGCGAATTACATTCTTATCGGCGCATTCACCATCGTGGTGTCGCTGGCATTGTTCTTGTTCGTCGTGTGGCTGGGCAAATTCTCAATTGATCGTGATTTTGACTATTACGATATTGTTTTTGAAGAAGCCATCACCGGTCTAGGCCAGCGCGGTCCGGTCATGTTCAACGGCATCCAGGTGGGTGAGGTGACTGATCTGAAAGTGGATCCGCAAGATCCATCACGTGTGGTTACCCGCGTGCGCGTGAATCAGGGCACGCCGGTGCGTATGGATACCCGTGCGACACTGGGTTTCATGGGCTTTACCGGTCAGGCTTATATCGAGTTGACCGGTGGCTTGGCGGACAGCCCCATGTTGAAGATGACCAGCGAGCGCGACGTGCCGCTGATTGTGGCAGAAACATCCAATCTGCAAAGCCTGCTCAGCAGTGGCGGCAGCGTGTTCGCCAACATCAATGATCTGGTGGCGCGGCTGAATGAACTGATTACCCCCGAGACCATGGCCAGCATCGAGCAGACCATCGTCAACATCGAGCAGGTCACTGGCAGCGTGGCCGACAATCGCGCTGCCATCAGCACCACATTGAACAATGTCGGCGCAGCCAGTGACGCCATGCAGGAAACCATGCAGCGCTTGCAGCGACTTAGCGACGAGCTGCTGGCATTCTGGGCACAGCATGGCGAGCAACTGGGCGCTGATCTGGCGGCCAGCGGCAGTGATGTACGCGCCACAGCGGCTGAAGCCAGACAACTGGCCAGCGAATTGCGCAGTCTGTTGCAGCGCAATGCCGGTGCGGTCGATCAGTTTGCCAATGAAGGCCTGACCCAGGTTGGCCCCACGCTCAATGACCTGCGCGCGCTGGTGCAGAGAATGGAGTCGCTGTTGCTCAAGCTGGAGGATAATCCGGCCGGCTATCTGTTCAACGGCGAAAATGTCGAACCCTATCAGCCAGCGCGCTGAAACAACCCGATCATTGCAACCAACGGAACCAGATCATGCAGTGGAGTTTGCGGCAAATTAATCAGAGCCTCCTTAATGGTTGCCTGCTTGCTATCAGCATGCTCGCAGTCAGCGGGTGTTTGAGTATCAGCAGCGAAGTTGATCCGGTGCAACTGTACCGGCTAACCGCTGCTGACATCACAGCGGCTGATGCTGCGCCGATGGCGCTGGAAATCAGCATCAACAGCTCGCGACTGCTGGACAGCCAGCGGCTGTGGGTGATGCAGGCCGATCGCCGGGTGCAGCCGATGGCCGATCTGCGCTGGGCGATGCCGGCACCGGAGCTGTTGCGGCAGACCCTGATCGAGACGCTGGAATCTGCCGGTGTGGCCGTTGCCGTGCCGGCCGCCGCCGATGCCCGGCGTTTACGCCTGGAGTTGCGCGCGCTGCAGATAGAAATCAGCAGTGGCGGCCAGGCACAGGCGCGCATTAGTGTGCTCGCATCCATGTCCGCTGGCGCTGAGGGTCAGGTCAACCAATTATTCGATGTACGCCAGCCGGCAACCATCAGTTCTGCTGCTGGCGCTGCTGCGGCGGTGGATCAAGCCAGTCAGGAACTGCTCACTGCACTGGTTGGCTGGTTGCAGGATCAATCGCGCCAGGATCAGTCACGCAGGTAAAACTGTACCGTACTGACCACGCGGACAATTTTCACCTCCGGTGAATTGCTGTCACGTTCGCTGATGGTAAACAGGCCCTGGTTGGCGGTGCGGATATCACCCACCTTGCTGCCGGAGTCCTCGGCGAACTGGTTGGCTGCTGCTCGGGCATTGGCGGTGGCGGCAGCGATCATGGCTGGTTTGATGTCGTTCAGGCTGGTGTAAAGAAACTGTGCCGAAGCACCAAAGCTGTAATCCTGCGCCAGCATGATACCGTCGCTGAGCAGATTGCCGATGGATTGCAGCGCGGTTTTGACGGCGGCAATATTGCTGCTTTGCAGGGTAATGTTGCCCACCGCCTGATAGCGCTCCGGAGGTCTGCTGTTGCCGTATGCCTGAGCGTAGAAATCGGTGATTCTGGGTGGCGAGCGGGTTAGTTCACTGTTGTCAAAACCATGCAGTTTCAGATATGCCGTGATGCTGTCGGCGGCCGCTTCGAGCTGTGTCTGCAACTCACCCAGCGAATCGGCGGTGACATTGAAACTGATCGGCCAGATGGCCAGATCGGCCTGTACCTCCTGTTCCGCCAGACCCTTGACCGTGACATAACGATCCAGACGCTTGAAGTCGAGCAGGGCATTGCCGCCAATAATCGCGGCAATGACAATGGCCAGACCCAGCACGGCGGCCGGCAGGGTGTTTGCAAGCAAGTGTCTATTCTGCATTGATAGTAGTACTTGGCATGTGGGTTTTGCTTTGAGTCATTCAGGCCACGCCGAGCCGCTCATGCATCAGCGGACTGGTGGTGGTGTACTGCAGCCGCACTTTCTGTTCCGGGTGCAGATGCTGCTGTACAGCAAATGCGGCCAGGGCGGCTTCATGGAAGCCTGACAGGATCAGTTTTTTCTTGCCCGGATAGCTGTTGATGTCGCCGACGGCAAAAATGCCGGGCACATTGGTCTGGAATTTTTCCGTATCCACCTGCAGGGCGCGTTTGTCCAGTTCCAGTTGCCAGTCGGCGATCGGCCCCAGATTCGGCGCCAAGCCCCAGAATACCAGTACCTGATCACACTCCACCTGGCTCTTTTCGCCGGCGCGGTTGATCAGCTCCAGACCGCTCAGTTTGCCACCCTCGCTGAGTACATTGATGACATTGCCGAAGTGCAGCGACATCTTGTCTGCCGCCACCAGCTCCTGCATTTTGCTCACCGAGGCCGGCTGGGCGCGAAAATCCTCGCGCCGGTGGATCAGCGCCAGCGATGCGGCCTGTTCGCACAGCGCCAGGGTCCAGTCCAGCGCCGAGTCACCGCCGCCAAGAATGGCCAATCGCTGGCCGTGAAACTGGCTCGGATCAATCACCTTGTTATGAATGCTGCTATCGATAAACTCCGCCGCGCCCGGTGCTTTCAGTTGCCGCGGTGAAAACGCACCGAGGCCGGCAGCAATGATGACGGTGCCGGCGTCAAACTCGGTGCCGGTGCTGGTCTTGACGTGAAAACGACCATCTTCTTGTGGCTGCAGTTCGGTGACCTGCTGGCCGAGATGAAACTGCGGATCAAACGGCTTGATCTGCTGCATGAGTCGATCGACCAGTTCCTGCGCGCCGACCACCGGCAGCGCCGGAATGTCATAAATGGGTTTTTCCGGATACAGTTCGGTGCATTGGCCGCCCGGCTGCGCCAGGCTGTCAACCACATGCGCGTGGATGTTCAGCAGGCCGAGTTCAAAAACCTGGAACAGGCCGCAAGGGCCGGCGCCAATAATCAATGCGTCAGTCTGGATGGTCATGCAAGGTCCGTTGGTTTATGCTGGGTTGAATGATGTCATCAGCACAAGCTGATTGCTATTAAATTCGATCACATATTCTAACCGGATCCATGCCCCGTTGCTGCCGACAATGAACGAACGCATCAAGCTGGAATCAGGCTGGCTGCAGCAGCTCAAGCCTGAGTTTGAACAGGACTACATGCAGCAGTTGCGCAGTTTTCTGCGCGCCCGGGCGCAGGCCGGCGCGCAGATCTATCCAGCGGCAAAAAACATCTTCGCTGCATTTGATCAGACCCCGTTTGCACAAGTACGCGTGGTGATCATCGGCCAGGATCCGTATCACGGACCCAAGCAGGCGCATGGTCTGTGTTTTTCCGTGCAGCCCGGCGTGCCGGTGCCGCCGTCATTGCAGAACATTTACCGAGAGCTGCACACCGATACCGGCTTTATGCCACCGCAGCATGGCTGTCTGCTGCCCTGGGCCGGGCAGGGCGTGTTGCTGCTGAACGCGGTGTTGACCGTTGAGCGCAGTCAGGCCGGTGCCCATCAGAATCGCGGCTGGGAGCGTTTTACCGATGCCGCCATCGCCGCACTTAATCAACATCGTGATGGCCTGGTGTTCCTGCTCTGGGGCAGCTATGCGCAGCGCAAGGGCAGCATCGTCGATGCGCAAAGACATCTTGTACTCAAGGCACCGCATCCGTCGCCGTTGTCAGCACATCGGGGTTTCTTCGGCTGTAAGCATTTTTCCCAGGCCAACGCCTGGTTGGAGCGGCATGGTCAGGCCGCGATTGACTGGCAATTGCCAGCGGCGCTTGAGCCAGCGCCGAAACAACCATCCTGATACGATCCTCGGTAATTCAGGCCGGATAAGCACAGCGCATCCGGCCCTAAATTGATTTGCCCATGAGCCTGCTTGCAGGCGAGTATTTCCTGTGTTTCAGGATGTACTGAGCAACTTAGGATCCAGCCGCGTAAACAGCGGCGCCATGTCGCGCAGAAAATCCGCCAGCGCACTGCTTTTGCGCCAGAACAGGGCAATAGTGCGCTTGGGCGCTGGATCGGCAAACGGGATCACCTTGATGTCGGGATTTTGAGGCACCGGCGGCTGCACCGCCATGTTCGGCATCAGCGTGATGCAGGTGCCGGCGGCGACCATCTGGCGCAGCGTTTCCATACTGGTGGCGTGAAAGTCCAGCCGCTCGGTGACGCCACCAAGCTTGCACACCTCCAGCGCCTGGTCGCGCAGGCAGTGGCCTTCTTGCAGCAGCAGCAGCGAGTGATCCTGTAAATCTGCAATGGTGACACTGTCACGGCTGGCCAGCTCATGCTCAATGGGCGTGACCAGCACAAACGGTTCCGAGAACAACTCAACATGATCCAGCCGCTGATCATCCACCGGCAGCGCCAGCAGGCCGGCATCCAGTTTGCCTTCGCCGAGCAGGCGGATGATGTCAGCGGTCTTTTCTTCAAACAACTGCAATGATAACTGCGGATAATGTTTGCGTAACATCGGCACCACGTGCGGCAGCAAATAAGGCGCCAGTGTGGGAAACATGCCCAGACGCAGGCTGGCAGTGCCCGGATCCAGACTCAAGCGCGCCTGCTGCTTCATTGCTTCAACTTCTGTGATGATGTTGCGGGCGCGGGCGACAATATCTTCCCCGATCGCCGTGAGCATGATTTTGCGCGGACTGCGTTCCAGCAATTGCACACCGAGTTCCTGCTCCAGCTTCTGGATTTGTGTACTCAAGGTGGGCTGGCTGACGAAACAGGCATCGGCAGCACGGCTGAAATGCTTTAATTCTGCCAATGTGACCAGATATTGAAGAGCACGCAAATTCATGCGAAACATTATAGCTTAAGGCTATCAATACAATCAAATCATTCAATTTGATCTATAGTGCGGGCTGCCTGATAATAGTTACCGTTCATATTGACTTTCACTTAACCAACAAGGAGCAAGCTATGTTAACGATTGGCGACAAATTTCCACAGTTTAACCTCACAGCAACGGTGTCTACTGACATCCAAAATGCATTTACCGAAATCAGCAACGACAGCTTTCCCGGCAAGTGGCTGCTGGTGTTCTTCTATCCGAAAGATTTCACGTTTGTCTGCCCGACCGAAATCAAGGCGTTCGGCGATCTGAAGTCCGAATTCGATGATCGTGACTGCCAGATTCTGTCCGGCTCGACCGATACCGAGTTCGTGCACATGGCCTGGCGCCGTGATCATGATGACCTGCGTGATCTGCCGTTCCCGATGCTGGCCGACGTCAAGCGCGAGTTGTCCTCTTCACTGGGCATCCTGCATCCGGACGAAGGTGTGGCCATGCGCGCCACGTTCCTGGTCGATCCGGAAGGCATCATCCGTCATGTTTCTGTCACCGATATGAATGTCGGTCGCAATCCGAAGGAAACACTGCGCATTCTTGATGCGCTGCAAAGTGATGAGCTGTGTCCGTGCAACTGGACCAAAGGCGAGGAAACACTGAAAGTGGCTTGAGCCATCCGACCGCAAGTCGAAAATTCAGGCCGCCTCCGGGCGGCCTCTTTTATCTGAAAAGTACACACATCAATGAGGTCAAACATGTCAATCGCAGACATTAAATCCACGCTGCCGGACTTTGCCAAGGACATTCGCGTCAATCTGGGCAGTGTCATCAGTGAGGACGGCAGTCCCAACCTGAACACGCAGCAACTGTGGGGCACGGCACTGGCCTGCGCTGCGGCCTGTCGGCATAAACCATTGCTGGAGGCGGTACGCAACGATGCCTCCGAGCATCTGGACGAGGCGCACAGCAACGCGGCACTGGCGGCGGCAGCATTGATGGGCATGAACAATGTTTATTACCGTTTTCTGCACCTGGCCGGCAATGATGCTTATCAGCAACTGCCGGCGCGGCTGCGCATGACGGTGATCGGCAATCCCGGCATCGACAAGGCCGATTTTGAGCTGTATTCACTCGCAGTTTCAGCCATCAACGGCTGCGGCATGTGCATCACCGCGCATGAAAAAGTTTTGCAGCAGGCCGGGGTATCGACCAGTACCATCCAGGATGCCGTGCGCGTGGCATCGGTGCTGCATGCCGCTGCCCAGGTATTGAGCACGCAATGATCTGCATGGCTAGCTTGCTATAATGCTGCCAGCACCGCCACAGGGTAGACAGTATGAGCCAATTCAGCGAGCGCGTTGACGCCTCCACCACGCGCATTACCAAACTGGTGTTTCCGCAGGATACCAACCATATTCACACTCTCTACGGCGGCACCGCACTGCAGTGGATGGATGAAGTCGGCTTCCTGGTCGCGACACGATTTTCGCGCCAGAAAGCGGTCACCGTGTCCATGGATCGGGTTGATTTCAAAGTGCCCATACCCGAAGGCAGTATTGTAGAACTGGTTGGCAAAGTGACGCGTGTTGGCAGCACCAGCATGACCATCCGCGTAGAGCTGTTTCGCGAGGACATGTACCTGGGCGGTCAGGATCTGGCGGTGCGTGCCGAGATGGTGTTTGTTGCCGTTGGTGATGACAATCGGCCGGTAGCGCTAAGTATGCATGATGAGTGAGCTGTACTATCTCGCTTATGGTTCCAACATGCACCCGTTGCGCATCGGTGACCGGCTCGGCCAGATTGAGCGTATAGGGACTGTGGCGCTGCCGGGTTGGCGACTGGCACTGCACAAGCGTGGCGAAGATGGCTCCGGCAAGGGCGACCTGCTGCGTTGCGACAACAGCGAGGCCTGGGGCGTGGTGTATCGTCTGGATGCCAAACTGAAACCGCTGCTGGACGAGTTTGAAGGCGCGGGTTATGACTGTGTCACGCTAAAGGTGGCATTGCAGCAGCAACAGATGCAGCCGCTGCATACCTTTGCCTACCTGGCCATGCCGGACTGGGTTGATGAAACTTTGTTACCGCATGACTGGTACGTTGAACTGATCGAACATGGTGCTCGCAACGCTGGTTTGCCGGCCGCATATTTGCGCTGGATAGCAAAACATCCGCGCCAGTCCGATGTCCAGGGCCAACAGCGCCATGCTGCATTGTTGACGCGCTTGCGCACTGAAGCAGGCGGCGCACACAGTGACTGATTAACTGGGGAAAACATGGTGTATATTGATGCTGTGTAGTATAATATTTGATTGTGTGCAGCGGCTTCAGAATGCCGCTGCAGTTGTTTACAGACAATCCCGATAGCAGTTATGGCAGACCTTAGCAAATACAGAAACATAGGCATCTTCGCGCACGTTGATGCTGGTAAAACCACGACCACCGAGCGCATTCTCAGCCTCACCGGTAAAATCCACAAGATGGGTGAGGTGCACGATGGTGAAGCCACCACCGATTTCATGGACCAGGAGCGCGAACGCGGCATCACCATTCAGTCGGCTGCCACCAGCTGCAACTGGAATGATCATCGCCTCAACATCATCGACACCCCGGGCCACGTTGACTTCACCATCGAGGTGTATCGTTCATTGAAGGTGCTCGATGGTGGTGTGGGCGTTTTCTGCGGCTCCGGCGGTGTAGAGCCGCAGTCGGAGACCAACTGGCGCTATGCCAATGAGTCCAAGGTAGCGCGCATCATTTTCGTCAACAAGCTGGATCGTCTCGGCGCTGACTTCTACCGTGTCGTTGACCAGATCAAAAACGTGCTGGCGGCGAAACCGCTGGTGATGACGCTGCCGATCGGCACCGAAGACGACTTCAAGGGCGTGGTTGATCTGCTCACCAGGCGTGCCTGGGTGTGGGACGAGACCGGCAATCCGCTCAATTACGAAGAGCAGGACATTCCTGCCGATATGGTTGACAAAGTCGAAGAGTATCGTCAGGACCTGGTGGAAACAGCGCTGGAGCAGGATGATGACGCCATGGAAGCCTATCTGGAAGGCGAAGAGCCTGCGATCGAAACCATCAAGGCCTGTATCCGCAAAGGCACGATCAACCTCTCTTTCTTTCCCACCTTCTGTGGCTCTGCGTTCAAGAACAAGGGCGTGCAACTGGTGCTGAACGGGGTGGTCGATTATCTGCCATCGCCGACCGAGGTCCCACCGCAGCCGGAAGTGGACCTGGAAGGCAATGAAACCGGCGCATACGCCATCGTTGACACCGACAAACCGATGCGCGCGCTGGCATTCAAAATCATGGATGACCGCTACGGTGCGCTGACCTTTCTGCGCGTCTATTCCGGCACCCTGGCCAAGGGCGATACCGTGCTGAACACGGCCAGCGGCAAGACTGAGCGTATTGGTCGCATCGTCGAAATGCATGCCGAGTCACGCCAAGAGCGTGATTCGGCCCATGCCGGTGATATTGTCGCCGTGCTCGGTATGAAGACAGTGCAGACCGGCCATACATTGTGCGATCCGAAGGCACCGGCGACTCTGGAGCCGATGGTGTTTCCGGACCCGGTGATCTTTATGTCGGTGGCACCGAAAGACAAAGCGGCCTCGGAAAAACTCGGTGTGGCGCTGGGCAAGATGATTGCTGAGGATCCGTCGTTTCAGGTCGAAACCGACGAGGAAAGCGGCGAGACCATCCTCAAGGGCATGGGCGAGCTGCATCTGGATATCAAGGTCGATATTCTACGCCGTACCCACGGTGTGGATGTCAACGTCGGTCAGCCACTGGTGGCGTATCGTGAAACCATCACCGAGACGATTACCGACAGCTACACGCACAAGAAACAGTCGGGTGGTTCCGGTCAGTTCGGCAAAATCGACTACACCATCAGCCCGGGCGAATCCGCCAGCGGTTTTACCTTTGAATCCACCGTCACCGGCGGTAATGTGCCGCGTGAATACTGGCCGGCGATCGAAAAAGCCTTCCGCCTGATGATGGAACAAGGCGTGCTTGCAGGCTACCCCTGCCTGGATGTGCACATCAATTTACAGGATGGCGCTTTCCACGCTGTGGATTCATCCGCCATCGCGTTTGAACTGGCGGCCAAGGGCGCCTATCGCCAATCCATGCCCAAGGCAGGTCCGCAGTTGCTGGAGCCGATCATGAAGGTTGATGTATTCACCCCTGACGATCACGTCGGTGATGTCATCGGTGATCTCAACCGACGTCGTGGCATGATCAAGTCACAGGAGCCTGGCGCCACCGGTGTGCGCATCAAGGGCGATATTCCGCTGTCGGAAATGTTCGGCTATATCGGCGATCTGCGCACCATCACATCCGGTCGTGGTCAGTTTTCCATGGAGTTCTCCCACTACATGCCCTGTCCGCGCAATGTTGCCGAGGAAGTGATCAAGGCGGCCAGGGAACGTGAGGCGTTGCGCCGCGCTTCCTGATCCAAACTCTATTTGTGTGTTGTGACAGGACTGGCTAAGCTGGTCCTGTCTGCAGCAAATCAACAGGACGAAACCATGTCGGAAGCTTTGCGTCCGGTGCGCGATGAAGATCAGTTTGATCTTGCCGCCGTGCATGAAGTCCTGACTCAACACATTCCCGGCATTGATGCCGCCACCATGCCAACTGTGTTGCAGTTCACCGCAGGGGCGTCCAATCTGACCTATCTGCTGCGCTACCCCGGGCGTGATCTGGTATTGCGCCGTCCACCCGCCGGCGCCAAGCCCAAGGCCGGGCATTCCATGTGGCGCGAATACCGCATCACCCGGGCGCTGGCCGGGCATTACCCGGTGCCGCGTTCGCTGTATTACGCCAGCGCGGAAGATTCTGTCATAGGTGCCGAGTTTTATGTCATGCAGCGGGTGGATGGCGTCTGCCCGGGCAGCAGCATGCCATCAGCCTGGAACACTACTGCCCAAGACAACCGGCGTTTCTGCGAAGATTTCTGGACCCACCTGGTCAAGCTGCACCAGCTTGATATCGATGCGCTTGAGCTGCAGGATTTCGGCCATGCCGCAGGCTATATCGAGCGCCAGATCAAGGGCTGGAACGAACGCTATGCCAACGCACTGACCGATGACGCCGAAGCTTTCACCGATGTGCGTGAGTGGCTGGAGGCCAATCGACCGGCCACAGAAAACGCCCATTGCATCGTGCACGGTGATTTCCGCATGGACAACATTATCATTGCGGAGGGTATCGTCGATGCTGAACAACCGCATGCGATCCGGGCGGTGCTGGACTGGGAAATTTCCGCGCTGGGCGATCCGCTGATGGATCTCGGCGCGGCTCTGGTGTACTGGATCGAAGCCGATGATCCGGCGCAGCTCAAGGTGCTGAAAAAACAGCCATCAGACGCGCCCGGCATGCTCACGCGACGTGAAGTCATCGCCCATTATGCCGCCGTCAGCGGTCGTGACATTGACGACTTCACCTTCTACTACGTCTATGGCATCTTCCGCCTGGCGGTGATCGCGCAACAGATTTATTATCGTTATTACCATGGCCAGACCAGCAATCAGGCCTTTGCCATGTATGGGCCGGGTGCCCGTGCGCTGGGGGAATACGCCCGCAGCATGATCACGCAAGGACTGCGACTGTGACCAGCAACAACAATGCTCCAATAACTGCAGCAAGCATGGATCTGGGTCTGTCAGCAGCGGCGGCACAGCGTCTTGCGAGTTTGCGCAGATTCATCCATGCGCAGGTGCTGCCATGCGAGCAAGCATTTTATGCCCTCACCGGTAGCGACGGCGAGCGCTGGCACTATACCGAGCGCCAGCTGGAGATGCTGGAGGATCTCAAGCAGCAGGCCAGGGTGCTGGGCTTGTGGAATCTGTGGCTGGCCGGTCAGCACAGCACCAGTGCAGACACCGATTTGTCGCTGAGTACGGTGGATTACGCCTATCTGGCCGAGGCCATGGGGCAGTCGCGGCTGGCGGCGGAGGTGTGTAACTGCGCGGCGCCGGATACCGGCAACATGGAAGTGCTGCTGCGCCACGGCAGCGAGCAGCAGCGGCGTGCCTGGCTGGACGATCTGCTCGCCGGCAACATCCGCTCGGCGTTTGCCATGAGCGAACCCGAGGTGGCCTCATCGGATGCCGCCAACATTGCCCTGCCGGCGCAGCTTGATGGTGATGAGTGGGTGCTCAACGGCGACAAGCACTGGATATCCGGCGCCGGTGATCCGCGCTGCAAGCTGCACATCGTCATGGTGCGCACAGATCCTGATGCCGAGCGTCACGGCCAGCATTCGATGATTCTGGTGCCGGCCAACACGAAGGGCGTGGAAATCGTCAGGCCAATGCTGGTGTTCGGTGATGACGATGCGCCGCACGGCCACATGCACGTGCGCTACCACAACGTGCGCGTACCCGCCAGCTATCTGATTGGTCAGCGCGGGCAGGGCTTTGCCATTGCCCAGGACCGGCTCGGTCCGGGGCGCATCCATCACTGCATGCGCGCCATTGGCCAGGCCGAGCGTGCCCTGCAACTGCTGTGTGAACGCGCCAGCAGCCGGCAGGCGTTCGGCAAACCGCTGGCGCGGCTCGGCGGCAATCCCGATATCATTGCCGATTGCCGCATGCGCATCGAAATGACCCGTCTGCTATGCCTGAAAGCAGCCTGGATGATGGATCAGGGTGATCTGGCTGCTGCCATGCCGTGGATAGCCATGATCAAGGTGCAGGCACCGCAAACCGCTTTGTATGTGATTGATCAGGCGATGCAAATCTTCGGTGGTCTGGGTGTGAGCCAGGACACGCCGCTGGCGGCCATGTATGCCTGGGTGAGAACGCTGCGCTACGCCGATGGCCCGGATGCCGTACACCGCATGCTGGTGGCGCGCGATGAGCTGCGCCAGCAGGCGCGGGCTGATCAAGATTGATCATTCTTTCATTTCGTCACCAGCATGCCGAGAACAGCATGCGCCCGAGTAGACTGACGGCATATCTATCGCCTTGCATGCAGCCTGATCAGAGCTTCCAGTTGTCACTGGTCATGGGTTGTGGTGTGAGCTGCTCATCCCAGTTCAGTGAGCTCAGTGTCGAGGCAGCGGTGGCAAAGCGAATATAGCGCTGGCGGGCGGCCAGCGTGGGGGCGACAAAGCGTTCATCATGGCGCAATTCGGGCTGGGAGAAATCCTCGCCCAGGCTATGCTGCAATGCATGACGTTGTTCAGCGGTCAGTCTGGCCATGCCAGGCAATCATCACGTAGTATAGATCCGCTATTGCAAACATTTTGTCGACTCATTGTTTTGTCGCGCCAGCGGAGTCTCCGATCGCAGCCGTTGTTTGCTCAGCCTGCTGCGCATTGATCGCTCGTTCTCGAATTGCCGTGAGCATCGCTGCCAGGCCATTGCTGCGGGTTGGTGACA
>CAZHRH010000028.1:0-17984 GCA_964534475.1 uncultured Wenzhouxiangellaceae bacterium | reverse complement strand
CAAACTGATCATTGAGCAGCGGCGGTGCCGTGTGCCCGAACGCCTGCGGCAGCGGCAACATCAACGAAACCATTGATCTGCCGGTCGGCGGAATGCTCAGCTATGTACTCACCGCCACCGTGCTGGCCGCAGAAGGCATCACCGTGACCAACACCGCCAGCGTCACCCTGCCGACCGGGCTTACTGACATAAACCCGGCCGACAACAGCGCCAGAGACAGCGATCCGGTGAGTTTGTTCGCCGACGGTTTTTTAGGGCTGTGAGCATGCTGACAGCTGCGGATCACCAGATCAACCTTGAGCGCCGGGGCATCATCACATCAGTCAGAATCAGCAATCGTGCCTCTCTCCTGCTTATCTGCTTTTAACTTGCACCTGATGCACGATAATCAACCTGATGTCCGGCTTCACCTGGCGCTGATACGAAATTGCGCGAGATTGCGCTTTTACTGATAGAAGCGGTCACGACGGCACTTGGTTTTTCGGAGCCGACCGTTTTTCAGCGACACGGTACAAGGTGACTTATATCGCGGAGATCCGTGTTTTTTTCCAATGTAGTTTCGTTACCGCCTCAGGGAGGCCTCAGATGTACAGAATTTCGATTTGCCTGCTTTTTTCAGTCCTGGCCGGTGTCAGTCTTCGGACTGATGCCGCAACGTTGTGTGTCGATCCCGGCGACGGGAGTTGTTTCGCCACCATCCAGGCCGCAATCGATGCAGCGGCTTCCGGCGATGTGATCCTGATCCGGCCGAACCCCGATTCCCGGGGTTACCGGGAGAACCTCGCCATCGCGACGCCGGGACTGACGCTTCGCGGCGACACGGTCGCGCCCAGCGCCAATGTTGCCGACCAGCAGTGTCCCGCTGTGGTGCTCGACGGTTGTGAGACACCGGCATTCCCCGGCTGCGGCACTACGCTGGCCGAGGTTACGGCTGCCGACACCCGCTTCGAGCGCCTGCTGATCCGGCACGGTCAAATCAGATTCGGGGTCGGCGCCAATGACTCAATTGTCAGCGAGTTGTGCATCGTCGGCACGGACGGCGACCCCATAGAAGCCTTCGGTGGAGTCTATGGCCTTGTGATCGAACGGTCCATTTTTCAGGGCGCAGACAGCCGCTCGATTGATGTGAGCGGTGATGACATTATTGTTCGGAACAACCAACTGTTCGCTGTGGATGGAGGAATCGACGTCAGCGGCGACAATATGCTGATCGAGTTCAATACCCTTTACACTTGCAATGATGAGTGTATCGATACTTCAGGTGACAACGCGCGGATCGAGAACAACGTATTGATTGCCGGAGATGACGGTATAAATCACATTGGCGACAATCCGAGCATTATCGGCAATGTCGTCGACGGCAGCCCGGATGCGAATATCCGCGTCCGTTGCTCTTTGCCTTGCACTGGTGGGACCGTATCCGGTAATCGTGCCATCGGAAACTCCGATGACGATGAGTTGATTGAGATTCTCGACGCCGATAACTTTATCGTAGAAGACAACTTCCTTACCCTGGCCTCGGAGGACGCGATCGCGTTTACTGGCCAAAACAGCATAATTCGCAACAACACTATCAGCCGAAGCGGTACCGAAAGTGATACTGAGGCTTGCATAACAGTTAACGGTAACGGCAATAATCTGATCGAAAACAACCAGCTTCGGTTTTGCAGAACCCGCGCGATTGATCAGGTCCAGGGAGACAACAACACCTATCGCGGCAACCTCATCCAGGCTGCCGGCCAGGCTGGCATTCTAGTCACCGGCGGCGCCAACACCACTGTCGAGAACAATACCATCACGGCCGGGCACGGCGAAGGGGTTGCCAACGGCGCATCGGCTACCGGGACAGTGATCACCGACAATACCGTAACCGGCAACCGGACCGACATCTGCAACGACGGTGGCATTGGCACGATCAGCGGCAATACGTTCGATACGGGTGGTGCCGGCACCGCTTGTATCGTGAACTGAGCGAGGAGCCGGGCATGAATAATCAATACACAATGCTCTCGGTTTTCGCTGCGCTATTTTTGTCGTTACTGGTCTCTGGAATCGCGCGCGCCGATAATTTCGATGTCACCGTGGCAAACGATCCGGGTGACGGTTCGGTCGCCAACACGCTGAGCTGGGCAATCAACCAAGCCAACGCGAATCCGGGTGGTGACACGATTACGCTGGGCACGGATGTGTTGCTAACCGGCAGCATGCGCGTGTTAATCGATAGCGATATGCAGCTTCACTCTGATGCCGCACGGCGTGCCATCGACGGCGACGGCAGCTATCGGCCGCTGTTCATTCGATCCGGCGTCGTGGCAATCGAGAATCTCGACATCGTCAACGGTCGCGCCAAAGGCGGTGACAGCAATCGCGGTGGTGGTGGCGCCGGGCTCGGTGGCGCCGTTTTTGTGTTGGACGGCGACGTGACCATGATGAATGTCGGATTGTTCAACAACGCCGCAGTCGGTGGTGCAGGCGGCTCGTCCGGAATCGGGGCAGGCGGCGGCATGGCCGGCAACGGCTTCGGCGACGGCGGCGGCGGTCTGTTCGATGATTCCGCTGGCGTCAATGCCGACGGGGCCGGTGCCAACGGCGGCAACGCCGGCGAATTCGGCCCAGGCGCGGACGGCGATTTTGGCGGCGGTGGTGGTTCCAGTGCGTTTGCCTTTGGCGGTGACGGCGGCTTCGGTGCCGGCGGCGGTAGCGGACTGGTTGGGGGCAACGGCGGCTTCGGCGGCGGTGGCGGTGCCGGTGACCTGGCTCCCGACACCGAAGCCATGGCCGGCATTGGCGGCAACGGCGGTTTTGGCGGTGGCGGCGGTTTCGGTGCGTTCCATAGCGGCGCCGGCGGCTTCGGCGGTGGCAGCAGCATCGGCGGTGGCGGTGGCGCCGGTTTCGGCGGTGCAATCTTCGCGGTCAACGGGAAAATCGATCTTTTCGAGGTGCAATTCGCCGGCAACAGCACGCAAGCAGGGCGAAACGGAAATCCCGAGGCGCTGGCAGATGACGTCTTTGTGTGCACTGCGGCCATCGATCCATCGGCCGCCTTGTGCGGCGCCGTGGTCAATGCCGATGAGTTCAGCAATCCCGGCGATGTATTCGGTGTCATAGGATCCATTTCGTCTGACACGATCTTTGCCGATGGCTTTGAGGGATAGCGAGTATTCGAATCAAAAAAGCCGGATTTTCGCCCGATATTTGAAAGAGTTTCCGGTGCTGGATCGCGCCGACCCTCGCATCTTGTGCGCTGTCCGGTCAAATCCCGGGTGTTCAACCACAGCACCGGGTATTTGTCACTGATTCGCAATCGAATCGCTTTGCGCTGTTAACTGTAAAGCAAGTAAATTTCTTGAGGATCAGAGCCGATGCCGTCAGCCAATCCTCCCGTGCGACACCTTCGCGGTGGTAACCGTACAACAGGAGCACCCGGGTTCAACCGGCCCGCGCCACGGCAAGTGGCGGCGGCCATTTCGGCGCTGCTGCTCGGCGGCTAATCCAGGCCCATGCGCACGCCTTTCCGCCGGTGGTGCAGTTGTGCAGCCTCGACGGCGTTTCGGGGTTTAATCTTTCCGGAAGCTCGGTCAGCGGCGCAGGCGATATCAATAGCGACGGCATCGATGACCTGATCATCGGGGCTTATCTTGCCAACCCAAACGGCAACAGCACTGCCGGGCGCAGCTACGTGGTGTTCGGCTCCGATAGCGACCTGCCCAGCCCGTTCAACCTGTCCAGCCTCAACGGCCTGAACGGCTTTATGCTTAACGGCGAGGCGGCGGATGATGTATCTGGCAATTCAGTTACCGCCGCTGGCGACATCAACGGCGATGGCATCCACGATCTGATCATTGGAGCCAGCGGTGCCGACGCGAACGGCAACAACGATGCGGGGCGCAGCTACGTGGTGTTCGGCCGCGCGGCGATCGACCTGTCCATCGGCAAGAGCAACGGCGCCGGCTTTGTCGCCACCAACCAGCCAACCACCTATTTTATTGATGCGGTCAATCCCAGCGCCGTCGAGGTGTCGGGTGCCACGCTGACTGATACCCTGCCGCCCACGCTGGACGCCGGCACGGCAAGCTGGACCTGCAGCGGCAGCGGCGGTGCCGTGTGCGCGAACGCCAGCGGCAGCGGCAACATCAGCGAAACCATCACCCTGCCCGCTGGCGGCATGCTCAGCTATGCACTCACCGCCACTGTGCTGGCCAGCGAGGGCACAACCGTGACCAACACCGCCAGCATCACCCTGCCGGCTTGTCTCACCGACATCTACCCAGCCGACAACAGCGCCAGCGACAGCGATCCGGTAGCTCAATTTGCCGACGGCTTTGAGGACAGCTAGTTCCTGTCCATAGCCTACAATGCCTGATGCGCTGCTGCTTATCAGAGCTGCGCGACGCGGACCTGCGAATTTAATCAGCCAGCAGCGACAGGTACCTGGACTGCTTTTCGATTGTTTGGCTATTGCTGTCCACCAAGCCAGGCTGCAAACACCGGTTTGGCCCAGTCCGGCACGTGCTGCAGATTGATCGACTCGACCATCTCGCCGTCACGAATGGTCAGCAGACTGACCGGTTGCGGCGCAGCACCATGATCCAACTCCACATTGAGGCTGTTATCGAAGATGCGGCATTCACTCAGAAGCGGCAGTAGCATGATGAGGTTTTCCAGGCTGCGAGTGAAGCGCTCGCGTATTTTGCTGGCCGGAATCGGATGGCCGCCGCGCTGCACGCGTGACTGAACCCGCTGGATGTGCGCTTGCGCAGAATCCAGGCCGATATACCAGATCACCAACCGGTGGCCTCGCGCAGCGGCGTCAGCCAGCAGGCGCGGAATGGTGTTGCCGCCGAGCGTGGTTTCAAATACATAATCGTGACCTTGCTCGATGGCCTTGATCAGTTGGTTGCGTCCGGCAGTCCAGGCCAGAGCGTTGGCCTCTGCCAGCGCAAGATTGGGCTGTCTCTGGCGTAACTGTTGGGCAATTTCGTCGGGATTGAAATACTCGCCGCCATGCTGGCGCAGATAGGCACCGAGGATGCTGCTCTTGCCGGCGCCGTTGGTGCCGGCGATGACTGTGATGGTTGCAGTGGCAGCTCGGTTTTGCTTAGCCACTCCGCTTGCCGACATGCTGCGCGGCCTTGCCCAGTGTTACCGGCTGCACGCTGCCGATGCTGGCCGCAGCCTCGCGCGCCTTGGCTGTTTGCATGCGCGCAACCATATTCTCAAACTGCTCGCGCAAGGCCTCCAGCGGTGCCCCAGCGCGGGCCTGCAAGGCGGTAAGTTCGTCCTCGCGCAACAGCACCAGGCGATCGCCTTGCCGACCATGACGAATGATCCGCACCGGCTGGCCGTGGGTCACGTCTTCCAGCGTCTTGCCGAAATTCTGCTTGAACTGCGTTGCGTTAATGTCATGGTATTGCTGGGAAAGGGCGTCTTTCATCGCTACGACTGCATGATTTACAAATGTCAAATATAGCACATAATGGCCATTTTGTACGAAATGGTCGAATCAATGGATGTGTATTTTCATTACCGACCGATGCCTGAAGCGCTGCGCTTATCAGGCGCACAATCAGTGAGCAAAACAGACTTGACAAATAAATGATAACGATTATCATTTATCTTATGAGCATGGATCAATCAAATATCTACTTGCATACCGCGCATGACAATCACGCAGCAGTCAACGCTGTGGGTACTGCCAAGCAACGCGACTGGCGGCTGGAATACCAGCATGCTGCCGAACCCTGTCTGCTGCTGAAACGTCGCTGTGGCCGGACTGTGCGCACATGGCAGCGTGGTCAGGCTGTGGCCATCCTGCGCCATCCGCGCTGTCATAACCTGCTGTGTCTGCCCAGCCTGTGCCATGGCCGCAGTATCTCGCTGGACAAAACCCAGGCGCAAACACTGCTGATGATCGCCGCCTGCTGCAGTCTCAACGAAAACCTTAACTGAGCAATCGACACAAGCTCAACGCTTTGCTGTATCTTATGCGGCAATGACCCGCTCAGCCCACCTAAATATCGCCATCCGTGCCGCCATGCGTGCCGGTGACATCATGCGCCGCGAGCGCAACCATCTGCACCAGCTCAAGATCGAAACAAAGGCACCCGGTGATTATGTCTCGGAAGTTGATCGCGCCTGTGAGGCAGCCGTTGTGCGCACTCTGCTGGACATGTACCCGGATCACGGCATATTGGGTGAAGAAAGCGGCAAATCCGGCAATCAGGACAGTGATTATCTATGGATCATCGATCCGCTGGACGGCACCACCAACTACCTGCATGACCATCCGCATTTCTGTGTTTCCATCGCCCTGCGCGTGCGCGGCGTGCTGCAGGATGCGGTGATTTACGATCCGCTGCGCGAGGAGCTGTTCACCGCCACGCGCGGTGAAGGTGCACAGCTTAACGACAGACGCATCCGCTGCAGCCGCGCTGCAAGCATCGGCAATGCGCTGATCGGCACCGGATTTCCGATACGCAAGAAACGCCAGATGGCCAGTTTCATGAAAATGTACACCAGCTTCATGACAGACGCGCAGGACATCCGCCGCAGTGGCTCGGCCTGTCTGGATCTGGCGTATATTGCCTGCGGCCGGCTGGACGGCTTTTTTGAGCTTGGGCTGCAGCCCTGGGACATGGCCGCCGGCGCGCTGATCGTGCGCGAGGCCGGCGGTGTGGTGGTGGATTTCAGCGGCGGTGACGACTACCTGAACAGCGGCGAAGTGGTGGCTGCACCGTTCAAAATGATTGCGCCGATACTACAGCAGATCAAGCTCGACAAGGGTTGAAGCGTCCTGCCCATCAACCGGGATGGGGCTGCTATTAACTACTGCTCAGAGCCTGCCAGAAAATCCTCTCTCCCGTGACGTAGGGCGGGCCGCCGTAACCAATTGATTAAGCTAGCTAAATGTGATCTCCCCCTCGTGCGCTTCACTCTTGATCAGAATTGAACTTTGCTTATCAGCACAACAACGGCTCGGATACTCCCTTCCCCGTGCGCGGGGGAGGGCCGGGGTGGGGGCGCTGATTAAGCGCAAAGTCTACGGCGTGATTCGTCAGCGCTTTTTCGGTCTGACGTACATGATCAGGCTGTGATCTTCCAGCTCGTAGCCGAATTCTTCTGCGATATCGTGCTGCAGTTGCTCGATCTTGTCGCTGACAAATTCAATCACCTTGCCGGTTTCCACGCAGATCATGTGATCGTGGTGTTCGCCGTCATCAAGTTCGTAATAGGCCTGGCCGCCTTCGAAGTTGTGCTTCATTACCAGACCCGCCGCTTCGAACTGATTCAGCACGCGGTACACCGTGGCCAGACCGATATCGTCCTTGGCTTCAATCAGGGCGCGATAGACATCGTCGGCGGTCATGTGCTTTTCCTTGTTATCACCGAGAATTTCAAGCACACGCAGACGCGGCAGGGTGACCTTGAGCCCGGCCTTGCGCAAATAATTGGGTTGGTTGCTGCTCATAGCATGTTTCCTCGGCAACTGATGTATCGTCTTGTGGTCAGACATTGTATCATTGACTGTTGAACAAACCGCAAAGCTGGATCATGTCTGCAAATCATCAACACATCAATGCAACCATTGCCCTGCTGCTGACGACAGTGCTGCTGGCTGGCTGCAATGATTTCATTTACAAGACCGACGTTTCCCAAGGCAATATCCTGCGCGCCAAAGACATCGAGCTGCTGGAAGAAGGCCTGACCAAAAGCCAGGTGATCAGCCTGATCGGCACACCGGCAGTGGCCGACCCGTTCCACAAACAGCGCTGGGATTATATTTCCACATACTCCAACCGGGGCGAAGATTTTACCCTGCGCCACATGCGCTTGACCTTCGATGAGAATGACCGGTTGCTGACCATGGAAGGCGATTACCTGGATGATCTTATGGTCGCCAGCAATCAGGTTAAAGCCATTGACGAGGGTGAAGACGAGCCACCGATTCGCGTTGACGAGAATGCAGCGCCACAACCCAATCTGCCGGAACCACCCAGCAGCAACGAAGGCAATTGAGTTACGAAATTACCTGGCTCAGCGCCGGGCGCGAAAAAAAGCTCGCAGCAAAGCGGCGCTTTGCTCGGCCAGTACGCCTGCGCTGACCTCGACATGATGATTGTGGCGAGCATCCTGCAATAAATCAAAACAGCCACCGGCAGCGCCGGTTTTGGAATCTGCAGCGCCAAACACGACACGCGCCACACGCGCATGCACAATGGCACCGGCACACATCAGGCACGGTTCCAGCGTCACATAGAGTGTTGTGCCCGGCAGCCGGTAATTGCCCAGCCTGCTGCCTGCGGCGCGCAGCGCCTGCATTTCAGCGTGGGCGCTGGGATCGTGCAGCGTAATGGTCTGGTTATGCCCGGCTGCGATCAGTTCATTGTCCAATACCAGCAGCGCACCGACGGGGACTTCATCTGCGGCCAGAGCCTGCTCGGCCTGCTCCAGTGCCCGCTGCATCCACTGTTCGTCGTTTGCCCGGCTGATCTGTGTCGGCAGCGCTGACATCATTGTTCCTCATGCATTTCGCTTGAGCATCATTATGCACCTCACAGCAGATGAATGGGATTATTAACGCCAGTGCAGTAGAATCGGGGCAAGGTTTATCAAACGGGGACGACCACCATGCCGACAACAGCAAGCCAATCCAGCCATACAGACAACCCGGAGCTGCAACTGGCGCGGGATTTTGTCGAGCATACACGCCACAACATTTTCCTCACCGGCAAGGCCGGCACCGGTAAAACCACCTTCCTGCATCAGCTTAAAGAATCCACGCCCAAGCGCATGATTGTTACCGCCCCGACCGGCGTGGCCGCGATCAACGCCGGCGGCGTCACCCTGCATTCGTTTTTTCAACTGCCGTTTGGCCCCAATGTGCCGGGCAGCAGTATGCAGCAGCGTCGCTTCAGCAAGGAAAAAATCAACATCATCAAAGGTCTTGACCTGCTGGTGATCGATGAAATCAGCATGGTACGAGCCGATCTGCTGGATGCCGTTGATGCTGTATTGCGCCGCTACAAGCATCGCAACCGGCCGTTCGGTGGCGTGCAGTTGCTGATGATCGGTGACCTGCATCAACTCTCGCCGGTGCTCAAGGACGACGAATGGCAACTGCTGCAACCGCATTACGAGTCCTGCTATTTCTTCAGCAGCCATGCGCTGCAGCAAAGCGATATGGTCAGCATTGAACTGCAGCATATTTACCGCCAGTCCGATGCTGCGTTCATTGCTTTACTCAACCGCGTACGCGACAACCAGCTTGACGCCGACACCCTGCTGGCCCTGAACAGCCGCTATCAGCCGAATTTTCAGCCGGGAGAGCAGGATGACTACATCACGCTGACGACGCACAACCGCAAGGCCGATCAGATCAATCAGCGCCAGTTGCAGGCACTGCCGGCCAGCGCGCGAAGTTTTGCCGCAGACATCGACGGCGATTACCCGCAGCAGAATTACCCGACCGCAGCCGAACTGACGCTGAAACAGGGCGCACAGGTGATGTTTGTGCGCAACGACAACTCGCCTGACAAGCGCTATTTCAACGGCAAAATCGGCAAAATCGTGCGCCTGGACAAGGACAGCGTCACGGTCAAATGTCCCGATGATGACGAAGCCATTACAGTGGAGCCGGTGAGCTGGGAAAACATCAAGTATACGGTTGCTGCCGACAGCAAGGAAATCTCCGAACAGGTGATCGGCAGCTTCACCCAGTTGCCGCTGCGGCTGGCCTGGGCGATCACCATTCACAAAAGCCAGGGACTGACCTTTGCCCGTGCGGTAATTGATGCCCAAGCGGCGTTTTCGCATGGTCAGGTGTATGTCGCCTTAAGCCGCTGCAAGACATTCGAAGGCATGGTGCTGAGCTCGCCGCTGTCGTTGAGCGCGATCAAAACCGATGACAAAGTGGCACAATTTGTGTCTACTGCAGGACGCAACCCGCCGACTCAGGCACAACTGACCGCAGCCAGCAGGCACTACCAGCAGCAGTTGCTGCAGGAGTGTTTTGACTTTCAACCACTGGCATACAGTCTGAACAAGCTGTACCAACTGCTGCGCTTCAACGACAAACTGGTGCACTCTGCGGCGATCGAAACCATGCCCGCAGCGCAGCAGCAGTTCAGCGAGGAAATCAGCACTGTGGCGGACAAGTTCAAACGTCAGTTACAGGCATTGTTCAAGCACGATGGCGTGCCCGAAGATGACGCGCACATTCAGGATCGTGTACAAAAGGCATCGGCCTATTTCAGTGACAAGCTGCAGTCAGGCCTGCAGGCCTGGCTTGATGATTTCGCCTTTGACAGCGACAACAAACAGATCAGAAAACAAATCAACCAGGCGCGAGATGCCCTGCGCCATCAACTGATGCTTAAAACCGCAGCGCTGCGAAGCTGTCAGCATGGCTTTGCCAGCAATACTTACCTGAACGCACTGGCGCGTGCGGAAATCGATTTCAACACAACAGCAAACGCCACCAAATCCACCGCGGACAGCAAACCGCGAAATGTAGCGCATCCGCAACTGGTGCAGGCGCTGAAAGACTGGCGCGCCGAACAGGCCGAGGCGCAGCAACTGGAGCATTACCGCATCCTGCATCAGCGCGTGTTGCTGCTGATTGCCGAAGCTTTGCCGGACACACCCGACACGCTGCGCCAGATCAAGGGCGTGGGCGATGCGACAGTGGATAAATACGGCGCGCAGATCATCAAAATTATCAGCGATTATTGTCAGGCGCATGATGTGTCGCCAGCGCAGGCCCGGACACAATCCAGGACACAGCCTCAGGTTGAGCAAAAACCAGACCGGTCAGGCCGTGCGCAGAAAGCTGGAAAAGACAGCAAACAGATCAGCTACGACATGTATCTACAGGGCAAGGACATTGCCGCCATCGCCGCCGAACGCGAACTGGTCACCAGCACGATCGAAACCCACCTGACCCACTATGTGGCTGCAGGTGAACTGGACGTCAACGAGATCGTAGCCAAGGAGAAGATTGCCCTGATTCAACAAGCGGTAGCAGAACATGGCCATGACAGTCTGGGGCAGTTAAAGTCACATCTGGGCGATGACTGCAGCTATGGGGAAATCAAGCTGGTGCTGGCTTCATTGCCGGACAACTGATCAATCGATAGCATCATCTTCATCCAGGTCGTCGCTGTCAATTTCGAATTCTTCCGGGCTTATCCGGGCCGCAGGCTGATACAGCCGGCGCAAGGCTTCATCATCATGAAAGAAGATGTCCTCACCAAGTTCGGGGCTTTCCTGGCCAATGTCGGACAACTCTGCCAGCAGCGCGCGACGTTCGCGCAAGGCTTCAATGCGGCGCCAGCTTGGCATGGCCGCACTGGCAGCTTTCGCCGCTGCCGAGTTCGGCTTCGCTTTGCGTCGATGACTGGTGCCGGTGTTCTTCCGTGTCGTCATTGGCATCCACTGTTTGCGCTGCTTTGAAGGCTACTTTTAACGCAATGGGGATGATTACGCAAGCAATTTTTAAGCGCTGGCGATCAATGCGCTGTTAACGTCGATAGGTTATTGTTTTTAATGGGTATTGACGGGATTTACAGAGCCTCAAACAGGCCTTGCTGGGCGCCAGTAAGATAATCTGTGCGCTGTTTACAGGCCGTTCAGCCAGGCTCAGACGTTGAAGCGAAAGTGCATGACATCAGCTTCGCGCACGACGTACTCCTTGCCCTCCACGTGCAGCTTGCCGGCCTCCTTGCAGGGCTGTTCGCCGCCCAGAGTGATGTAATCATCATAAGCCGTGACTTCAGCACGGATAAATCCGCGCTCGAAGTCAGTGTGAATGCGGCCGGCGGCTTTGGGCGCGCTTGCGCCGCGGGCCACAGTCCATGCCCGTGCCTCTTTCGGGCCGGCAGTGAAAAACGTCAGCAGATCAAGCAGTTCATAACCGGCCCGGATGAGTCGATGCAGACCCGGTTCCTGCAGGCCCAGATCAGCCAGGAACTCGTTTTGATCTTCCGGCTCAAGCTGAGCCAGTTCCGACTCTATGGCAGCGCACAAAATGATCATGCTGGCTTGTTCTGTCTGCGCCAGTGCCGCCAGACGCTCGGTGTACTCGTTGCCGTCGAGATTGGACTCATCAACATTGGCCACATACAGCACCGGCTTTTGCGTCAGCAGTTGATAATCGGCGATCCATGCCTGCTGTTCCGGCGTCAGCCCCAGACTGCGCACCGGCAGGCCTGCCCCGAGATGTTGCTGGACTTTCTCCAGCACGACCAACGCGGCAACCGCTTCCTTGTTGCCGGAATTGGCCTGCCGAGCAATCTTGTTGACCGCACGTTCGATGGTTTCCAGATCAGCCAGCGCCAGTTCGGTATTGATGGTTTCGGCATCCGAAACCGGATCCACGCGGCCATCCACATGCACCACATCATCATTCTGAAAACACCTGACAACATGGGCGATGGCATCGGTCTGGCGGATATTGGCGAGAAACTGGTTGCCCAGCCCTTCACCTTTGGCGGCACCTTTGACCAGTCCGGCGATATCGACAAACTCCATCGTCGTCGGCACGATCTTCTGCGATTTGGCAATCTCTGCCAGTCGCTGCAGACGCGGGTCGGGTACCGCCACCACACCGACATTGGGCTCGATGGTACAAAACGGATAATTTTCGGCATCGATGCCGGCCTTGGTCAAGGCATTGAACAGGGTAGACTTGCCCACGTTGGGCAAGCCGACAATGCCACATTTAAATCCCACTGCAAACTCCTGTCTTGTTCATGGCGATGCACTGCTGTGCAGACGGTTCATTGCCTTCGCCAGATCACCGGCCAGCAGTTGCGGCAGCACCGCCGCGGCGTGATCAAAAGCCAGTTCGAGCAGGTCACGATCTGCGGCCGGTATGCGCTGATGGATCAGCCATGCGGTCACTTGCGACGCCATGCCCGGATGGCCCACACCGATGCGCAAACGCAGCCATTGATTTGTGCCCAGATGCTGCTGAATGCTGCGCAGACCGTTGTGGCCACCATGCCCGCCGCCCAGTTTCAGCCGGGCTACACCGGGTGGCAGATCCAGCTCATCGTGCACAACAAGCAGTTTGTGCGCACAATCGGCGGCGGCAAGCTTATACCAGTCGAGTACCGCGCGCACGCACTGGCCGCTGTGGTTCATGTAAGTTTCCGGCTTGCACAGCAAAACACTATCGCCATGCAGCGACAAGGCTGCGGTTTGTGCCAGCAGCTTTTTTTGTGCGCGGAAATCGGCCGCGCCAGCCAGACGATGCAAAAACCAAAACCCGGCGTTGTGCCGGGTTTGATCGTATTCAGGACCGGGATTGCCCAGCCCGACAATGATGAAAGGCGTCTTCGCCATGTCATCTGCAAAGACGCGGATGCGGCTTAGTTGTCGGTTTCGCCGTCTTCAGCAGCATCCTCATCAGACTCTGCCGACCCCTCATCACTTGCATCTGCATCTTCTGCATCGGCGTCTTCATCTTCTTCGTCACTGGCAACACTGATGGCAACGTAAGCCGAGGATGCCACCACCACGTCATTGTCTTCGGCTTCGCCGTAGACAAATGCGGTTGGCTTGACGCCTTCAGCGAAGTTCAGATCGCTGAGCATAACAGTATCACCGATTTCCATCTCGCCGAGATCAACTTCGATGTATTCCGGCAGATTTGCCGGCAGCGCCATGATCTCGACATCGTTCATCTGATGCGAAATCACCACACCGGATTCCTGACCGGCAGGTGAAGTCTCTTCATTGACGAAGTGAATCGGCACGGTAATGCGCAATTCTTCATCATCGCGCACGCGCTGAAAATCAATATGCATCAGTTTCGGCTTGAACGGATGCCGTTGCAGATCACGCACAATGACTTTTTGCTTGCGACCGTCTCCCACCTTGAGTTCCAGAATGCTGGAGTAGAAGCTTTCCTCTTCGGAAGCATGCATTAGCGGATCATGATCCAGCGCCAGCGATCTGGCTGGACGACCGGCACCATAAAGAACGGCCGGCACCTTGTTGTCACGACGCAGGCGGCGGCTCGCACCCTTCCCCGCATCCGTGCGCTCAGCAGCCGGAAACGCGATTATCTTGCTCATAATGGATATTCCTGATTAATGTTGACCTGTCCAGGACAGGCTGTCCCGCGACCAGAACAGCAGAGTATTATAGCAGACTGCTTTTATCAGCAAAGCTTCGATTAAGGGCTCCTTGAGCATTAAGCAACAGTGTTCGCGAGCACTTCTGTGCCAGGAGCCGATGAACTGAGCCAATCGAACCATCCCTACAAGATAAAATTGCTAAAATAAGACAATTCTAATTGCAATGTATTGCAGGCAAAAACCAGCCTCTTTCCTTCCATAGAGTCAGTACCAACATGAAGCAGTCCATTGTTGTCGCAGCGCTATTGTTGCTTAGCCTGAATGCGCAAGCTGCCATCACCGGCGTGGTGGTAGATGATGTCACCAGTCTGCCGGTGGCTGATGCGCGCGTGCGCCTGCAGACCACCACCACGCCCCCTTTCATCACCACAGCCGATGGCCAGTTCAGCCTGACAGATGTTCCGGCCGGACCGCTGGTCGTGACCGCCGTACCCAGCTACGACAACAGCAGACCGACTAATTACATCACCGGCTCATTGACCGCCAGCGATGGCGACATGGTGGAGATTCGACTCACTCCGCTGCCGCTCAACGATGCCAGCCCGTATGATCCGGGCAGTGCAGAACAATGCGCCACCTGCCACTTTGATCAGTTCAGCGAATGGCAGCAGTCCCGCCACAGTGGCGCCGCCGATAATTTCTGGGTGCGTGATCTGTTCTCCGGCGATGGCAGTGCCGGTGGCGCCGCCGGCTTTGTCTACACCGACACCCACGACCCCGGCGACACCGGGTTCTGTGCCACCTGCCACGGTCCGATCGAGGACGCACAGGATCCCGGCAACGTCATGTTCAATGCTTTGCAGACCGCTGTGGGCCAGGACGGCGTGACCTGCCTGGCCTGCCATCAGATGGCTGAGGTCAACAACAACACTGACGCCCTGCACCATCTGGGCAACACGCAATACCGCTTCCCGGACCAGGGCGCAACCGAATTGTGGGTGTGGGGCCCGCTGGACGATATCAGCAACTCGGCCATGCGCTCATCGCATCAGCCGGGTTTTTCTGACTCGCGTTATTGTGCCTCCTGTCATGAATACAACAATCCCGACACCGGCGCGCCCGGCCAGAGCACCTACAGCGACTGGCTGGCATCGCCGTTTGCCCAACCCGGTCCGGATTTTGCCAGTTGCCAGGATTGCCACATGCCGCCGGCGGATAAACCCGGACCGATTTCCACGCTGGGTGGCCAGCCGATTCGTCCGCCTGATCAGCGCCGTGCACATGACTTTGTCGGCACCACACCCGCCGAACTGCAGGCTGCAATTGATCTCCAGCTCGAAGCCACTGGCAGCGACGGTGAACTGCTGGTCTCTGCCGCAGTCAGCAACAACGGTTCCGGCCATGCCTTCCCCACCGGCGTTTCCATTCGCAACGCCATCCTGCATATGCAGGCCCGCGTTGATGGCCAACCGCTGCCGCTGATCGCCGGCGATGTGATCCCATTTTACGGCTCAGCCACCGGCAGCAACAGCGCAGATGATCTGGCCGGCGAGCCGGGTCGCGGCTTCGCCCGCGTGCTGCAAGGCCGTATAAATGGCACCGGACCGGTGGTCCGTCCGGTGCTGTTTATCGATGCCGAAAGCGTCTGGGCAGACACACGCATAGCATCCGGAGCCAGCGACATCTCCGCTTACCGCTTTGACACCAGCATGCTCTCGCCTGACAGCACCATCGAAGTCACAGCCACGCTGCTGTATCGCCGCGCCTGGCGTGATCTGGCCGTGACCAAGGGCTGGACCCAGGCACCTGACGGCGATGATATCCAGACCCTGGTGGCAGAGCAGACGCTGGATGTGCTCGCCGCAGGCACGCTGCCTGAGATACCCGCAGTGCCGACGCTGGGCTTGCGCGGCATGCTGCTGCTGATACTTGGCCTGTTGCTGACGCTGGTGTTGCGACCATCCAGAATGATCAGGAATTCGCAGATTTAACAAGCGCAACGATGCCCAGCCTTAATCTGAGCAATCTATGTAACCTGTAGATTAGATATCTATCCCGTTGCCACGCTCACGCGTGGGAATGCCCATAAACAATGTCCAAGTGAAAGCCCAGGGGGCAGACATTATCACGCTGGAACATGGGAACGAGCCAGACATTCCTGGCGTTGAAAGCAGCATCAATGCGGCCGGAACTCTGATACGCTGATCTGCTGACCACGCACTTCGACAAAGCTCGACTCATCCAGCAAGCCCCAGTCGGCATCACAATCATCCAGCGGCTCGGACAGAATCAGATGGCCCCTGGCCAGCACGTTGTCATCGCACTCGAGCATGCGCTGCAGCGCCTTGGGACCCTGATTGATGTACATCGTCTTGGATTGATGATCGCTGGAATAGCGCACCGCGTACAGCGCCTCGCCATCGGCCACGGCGCAGGTCAGACGAAATGGCCCGTCAATGCCGTGTGCCTCCCGGGCACGCTCGATGCGTCCGGTCATGCGCTCCAGCCCGGTTTTGACGTCTTTGTCCATGCCCAGGCTCAGCGCCAGAAAAAAGCACACCTCGCTGTCGGTGGTGCCGTGCACGCAATTGAAATACTGCGGCTCAATCTCCAGCATCAGTTCGCGTCGCATGCAGGCAAAATCGGTGACCTCACCGTTGTGCTGAAACAAAAACCTCCCGTGCGCGAAAGGATGGCTGTTGGTGCGCTGCACGATACCGTCGTAGGCAGCGCGCAAATGCGCCATGAACAACCGCGACTTGAGATTGCGCGCGAGGCTGGCGAAGTTCTCGTCGCTCCAGGCCGGTCGCAGCTCGCGATACAGTCCCGGCTCCGGCAGATCGCCATACCAGCCAAAGCCGAAACCATCGCCATTGGTGGGAAACGCGCCATCGGGAAAATCCGGCAAACCGGTGACGTAGTTCTGCCGCGCGAAACGGCTTTGCATCAGCAGTGAATGCGTGGGCCGCAACAGCAGCATATCCATGTAGATTTCCGGACCCGACCAGGCCAACCAGCGACACATAGGCTTCTCCAGTTTGTCATGATGAACTTGGGCCTGAGTCTGCCACAGAAGCCGCGTGGCATAAACCACCCTGCCCACATCGCGCCAAGGCATCCACTGCACGGTCAGCCTCAGCGCACCTGGCAAAACCACCGCATGGGATCTCTCCACTGCGGTCGAGATGACAGCCCAGTGTCATCCTCTGAAGCTATACATAGGGCTGTCATCCCGACCGAGCAGGAACACCCAAGACTGTCATCTCGACCGAGCGCAGTGCTAGGGCTCTCATCCCGACCGAGCAGCCACATCCAAGGCTGTCATCCCGACCGAGCGCAGCGAGCGGAGGGATCTCGTACGGCTTCGAGCACCGAGCAAGCAGAAGTGATACCGCGACACAGATTTAGCCTGCTCTGATCCCCCTGCATCACAGAGTGCATCTGATCCCACCAACAACCGAAACTGCAGCCTCCCGACACCAGCTTGTCAACCAAGCTAGACTGACCCCATGCAGGACAACTTCGACCCGCACACCGACTCCCTCAACGACTGGCTCAGCGAGCACAACATCGGCTGCCCCTACTGCGGCGAGACCATCGGCATTGTCGTCGACCACGACAACCTGTCGGTCAGCTACATCGAAGACTGCCAGGTCTGCTGCCAGCCGATCAACCTGCACATCGCCAGCGACAACGACGGCGACATCAGCATCGATGCCGCCCGCGACGACGATTGAGTACAGACTGCTAACCGGTGCTGTCGGGAACGCCGAGCCCCAGCTCGGCCTTAACCACAGGAACTTCACAAGCGCTGGCATGTCTTAAAGCCAGTTGATATACTGGTTAATTACCGGGGGCGTCCTGGTTTCGACGTGGATAGTGACGTTCATCGGTGCATGCCGA
>CAZHRH010000027.1:0-18475 GCA_964534475.1 uncultured Wenzhouxiangellaceae bacterium | reverse complement strand
CAGGGCTTATAATAGCCGTATGCGCCGCTCCCAAGCTTCTGCCAGAAACGCCACCAGACACGCAGCCTCCCAGGCCGATCCACAGGCCAATAATGTGACCGATGCTGACCACCATTCTCGCCAGCAGTCCGCGCCTGCCGGCACTGCTGCAAGCAAACCGAACATACCCATTTTTGCCCTGCCCGAGCATCAGGTGATCGAACCGCTGCTGCCGCAACTGGCCAGCGTGGAACTGCACATCGATGCCGCCAAACAACAACTGCGGGATAACCCGCAACTGGTGCCGATCGCGCTTAACCCGGATCGCGAGCTGCTCTACTTTGCCGATCTCGGTGATCACCGCTACCGCGAATGGCAGCATATCTACAGCGTGCAGCAACTGGCTCTGGGCGGACACATCGGCACGGCTTTCAGTGTGTCGGCCAAGCTGCTGGACGAGAACGATTTACTGCCCGCGGCGCGCTCGCCGCGTGGTTTTATCCTGCATGTTTCGCGCTGCGGTTCAACCCTGCTGGGCAAGGCGCTGGCACGCGCTGACAGCATTGCGGTCATCAATCAGCCAGCGGTGCTGCAGCATGGCTTCTGGGCCTGGATCAGCGGCAACTGGCAGCAGCAATCACGCTGGCAACCACAGCATGATGACCGCAACGCCAGGCGCTTCCGCAACCTGGTGCATCTGCTGTGCCGGCAAAGACGCGCTGCTGAGCAAGCCACCTTTATCAAGTTCATAAGCTGGAACAGCCTCTATGTTGATTTTATCCACGCCTGCTTTCCTGCCGTACCGATGTTGTACATGTATCGCGATCCGGCAGAAGTGATCGCCTCAGTACAGCGCGAGACCACTGCCATCCTGCAGGCACGGCACCAAGCACAGGCACAGTTTCTCAGTCAGCTTGGCAGTAGCAGGCTGGCGCAGACAGATGATCTGGCCTATCTGGCGGCCTGCTATGGGCACTGTTTTGAGCGCATTGTGAATACATCGGCTCCGGTCAAAATGTTAAACTATGCCGGCTTTAATCCGGACACGCTGGAGCGCATACTGGACGCCGCATTCGGTTTGCGGCCTGAGGCTGGCCAATTGCAGCAGATGCTGCAGCAGTTTCAGGTGTATTCCAAGGACGATCAGAATGCAACCGCGTTCAAGGACGACAGCCAGCGCAAACGCGCGGCATTGAGCAGGCAACAAGTGGAAACAATCAGACAGTATTGTGATGCCGGCTGGCAAAAGTTGCTGGCCTCGCCACATAACATCATACCCGCATGTGGATAGTGCAAAACCAACCACCCGCCGACAGAGACACAAACCATGAACAGCAATACCGGCCCAGGGCGCAGCATCGATTCAGCCAATGCTGACAGCAATGCAGCCACAGCGCGCGTATGCGTGGTGATACCGAATCACAATTACGGTCGCTACATCGCCACCACGCTGGACAGCGTGCTGCAACAGACCCACCAGCCGCTGGACATCATCGTAGTCGACGACGGCAGCACGGACGATTCCGCGGCGATCATCGAATCCAGCTTGCCGGCCAGCAGCGCTCAGCGTCGCACCATATTGCATCGGCAGACACCGAATCAGGGCAAGTTGGCGGCACTCAACGCGGTCATGCACGAAATCACCGCCCCGTATATGCTGACGCTGGATGCCGATGATCAACTGCTGCCCGACTACATCGAACGCACCCTGCAGGTGATGCAGCAGGCGCGGGCTGATGATCCTGACATTGCCATCGTCTACAGCGATTGCCAGCTTATCGACGCCCAGGGTGAGTTTATTGATCGCGGCCGTTCCACCGCTTTCGATGCGGAAAAACTCAAAACCATGTCCTACATTCCAGAACCGGCATTGTGCCTGAGTGAAGCTTACCTGCAGGTCATGCCGTTTGATACCAGCATCAAGGTCGGCACCAAACATCACAAGTGGCTGCGCATGGTGGAACAGGGCTGGCGCGGCCTGCATATCGCCGAACCACTGTTTCAATACCGCATGCACAACAACAACCTGTCCGGCATCGGCACCCGGGTATTGTCAGAAACCGATGCCGGCAGTCGCGGTGAACGCATTCTTTCCGGCTACTGGGTCACCACACACAGTTGAGCCGCACATGAATCAGACCGCTACTGACAGCAGCTCGGACAAGCTGCAATTCCCGGCGCAGCAGCATATCTGCGTCGTCGGCATGGGCTACGTGGGTCTGCCGCTGGCGCTGGCGTTTCAGCAACATGGTCCGGTAACCGGCTTTGACATCAACGCCCAACGCATCACCGAACTGCAGCAGGGCGTGGATGTCACGCTTGAGGCGACCAGCGAGGAACTGCAAACCGCCAGCGGGCTCAGCTACAGCGCCGATCCGGCAGACATAGCCGACTGCAATGTCTATATCGTTACCGTCCCCACCCCCATCGACCTGAGCCAGCAGCCGGACCTGGGGGCAATCAAAAGCGCCACCGAATTGATCGCCGGCTATCTGCAGAAAGGCGATATGGTGATCTACGAATCCACCGTCTACCCCGGCGTTACCGAAGAAATGTGCCTGCCGCTGCTGGAGCAATCCGGTCTGCGTGCCGGTGTTGATTTCGGTCTCGGCTACAGCCCCGAGCGCATCAACCCGGCCGACCAGGAGCGCAAACTCAAGGACATCTGCAAGATCACCGCCGGTCTGACCCCCGCCTGTGCCGAATACGTCGATGCCTTGTACGCCAGGATCATCACCGCAGGCACCTTTCCTGCAGCCTCCATCCGCACCGCCGAGATGGCAAAAGTGGTGGAAAATGCCCAGCGCGATATCAACATCGCGCTGATGAACGAGATCGCCATCATCTGCGATCACATGGATCTGCGCACCTTTGAGGTGCTCGAGGCGGCCGGCACCAAATGGAATTTCCTGCCGTTCAAGCCGGGGCTGGTCGGTGGTCACTGCATTGGCGTGGATCCCTACTATCTGATCCATAAATCACAGCGCGTCGGTCACCACCCTGATCTGATCATCTCCGGTCGCCGCATCAACAACAGCATGGGCACCTACATCGCGCGCAAGGTCACGCGCATGATGACCCAGCGCGATATCGAGGTTACCCGCGCCAATGTGCTGATTCTGGGCATTTCGTTCAAGGAAAACTGCCCCGATCTGCGCAACTCCAAGGTGGTCGATATCCACCGCTACCTGCTCAGCATGGTGGGCAGCATCGACGTCTACGATCCGCTGGTGCGCAGCGAGGATGCCGAGAGCGAGCTGGGCATTGCACTCAGCGCAGAACCGGCAGCAGATCATTACGACTGTGTCATCATGGCCGTACCGCACGCTGCATTCCTGCAGCGCGGTGCCGACTGGGTACGCTCATTGTGCCGCCAGCCCTGTCTGGTGTATGACATCAAGTCGGCGCTGGTGCCGGATCTGGTCGACAAGACGCTGTAACCAGCATGAGCGCGGCAAGCGTCACCCGGATCTATGCTGACTGGATAGCCAGTGCGCCTGCTCACTGGCCAGACGATGCACTGGAAAGTGCCCACCGCGAACTGATCGACACCATCGCCGTGATGCTTCCCGGGGCGATCGAACCTGCCACCCGCAGCGCCCTGGCCAGCGTGCAATTATGGTCCGGCCAGCAGGCCCAGCATTGCGCTTATACGGCTGCTGCGACAAATCGCTTGCCGGCACCGTGGGCGGCACTGGTCAATGGCACCGCCGCCCACGCACTGGATTACGACGACAATTTTGATCCACCCAAGGCGCATGCTTCCACCGTGCTGTACCCGGCCATCCTGGCCCAGGCCGATGTGCTGCACAGCAGCGGCGCGCAGGTGCTGGACGCCTACATCATCGGCCTGCAGATCATGGGCCGCATTGGCCAGGCAGTGAACCCGACCCACCGCGATCGCGGCTGGCATGCCACGGCCACGGTCGGCGTGTTCGGAGCAGCGGCGGCCTGCGCACGCTTGTTGCAACTGAACACAGATCTGACTGCGCACGCCTTGTCACTGGCCAGCAGCATGTCATCCGGTTTCATGTCACAGTTTGGCAGCATGGCGAAACCGCTGCACGCCGGGCTGGCGGCGATGCGCGGCATCATGGCGGCCACGCTGGCGCAGCAGGGCATGCAGGCGGGCATGCACACGCTGGACGGCAAACACGGCATGAACACGCTGATGGTCGGACCTGATCGCGAGCAGTTGCAGGCTGAACTGACCGGTGCAGAACACGGCCAGACGCTGAGTTTCAAGCTGCAGCCGGTGGGTGAGCCGCTGTTGATCACTCAGCATGGTTTCCGGGTCAAGCGTTTTCCCAACTGCGGCAGCGCCCATCGCGCCATGGATCTGCTGCTGGACATCATGCAGCAGCATCAGCTCAATGGTGATGATATCCAGCAGATCGAAGTACATGCCCCGGCAGCCAATCTCAACAACCTGTTTTATCATCAACCCGAAAACGGTCTGCAGGCCAAGTTTTCCATGCACTACGCCCTCGCCTGCCTGTTGCAAAACCAACAGGCCGGACTCGTCGACTTTAGCGATGCCGCCGTGCAGCGGCCCGCAGTGCTGCGTCATTGCGACAAGATCACACTGCATCCGATAGCGGCGCTGGAAAGCGTTACCCCCACTGTGCTGGTCGTCCACTGCGCCGATGGTCACAGGCATCGGGCACAGACGACGATGCCCAAAGGCAGCATCGCCGATCCGTTTCCGACCAGTCAGTACTGGCAGAAATTCGACGAATGTGCCTGCGGCCTGCTGCCGCCAGAGCAGCAACAGGCGCTGCGCAAGGCGCTGGAAAAATTTCCCGATCTACCGCACAGCAGCAGCATGACTCGTTATCTGGCTGATCTACCCGGCGAGACCTGAATATAGGATATAACCATGCAACAGCAACCTGTACAGTCCAGCGCCCTGATCATGGCTGCCCGCCGCCCCGGCGTCGAGGACCCGCTGTGTGCACAAGGTGATGTCAGTCACAAATGCATGCTGCACATTCATGGCCAGATCATGCTGGAGCGGGTCATCGCCGCGCTGCTCGACAGCGGTTGCATCGGCAAGGTCTATGTCAGCATTGATGACGCTGCCGTGTTGCGCGAAGGGGAGCGTCTGCGCGGCTGGCTGGCTGCTGAAACCGTGCTGGCGGTCGCCGCCGAGGGCAACCTGGCCGACAGCGTGCTGGCTGCGGCAGAACAGATCCCGGATGCACACTGGCCGCTGCTGATCACCACCGGTGACAACGCCCTGCATACGCCGGAATTGATTCATGATTTCATGCAGCAGGGTACCGCAAAAGAGGTTGACGCGGCGCTGGGACTGACCCGGGAAGCCGATGTCACGCCGGAAATACCGGATTCCAACCTCAACTGGCACTGGCTGCGCGACGGCGGTTTTTCGTCCTGCAACCTGTACCTGCTGCACAATCGCAAGGCACTAAAAGGCGTCAGTATCTTTCGCAGCGGGGGTCAGTTCGGCAAGAAGCACTGGCGCATTCTCAAGGCATTTGGCGTACTGCCATTTATCCAGTACAAGTTCAAGCTGACCACAACCGACAAACTGATCCAGCGCATTGGCCGCAATCTCGGTCTGGACATGCACGCGGTGTTTTTGCCCTATGCGTTTGGTCCGATAGATGTCGACAATCCAAAATCATTTGCGCTCAGTGAGCGCATACTGGCACAGCGCGAGCAGCCCTGAAGGCGTGTCAGCTATTGATTAATGATGATCGTGGCAGTTATCGATCGGCTCGTAGCCGCCCGGCACGCCCTTGGTCACCACCGCCACCGCATTGTGCGGGTGCAGACTTTCGAAATGTGAACAGCGCGCCCAGTAATCTGCCACGCTGTCATCAGATTCCAGCGCCGCCTTGACCCGTCGGCCGGCGTCTTCACAAAACATCAGATTGGTGCCGTTGAGGTTGGCAAAAGCCTGCTCATCCTCGCGTTTCACTGCCGATTGCACCGGCGTTTTCAAGGCTCCCTCCAGCAGATCAATCATATCGACAATGGCAAGATCACTTTCCTGATCAACAAAGCGAACACGCAGATCCACGGCACTGCGTTGGCTGTGCGGTGTGGCAACGATGTTTTCGGCCTCACCCAGCCAGTCATGCAGCGTGCTCTTGGAAAGCTTGTCGGCGCGGCTGAAGTCTGCGGCGAATTTTGCTTGTACCAACTGCCGTGATAATGCTGCCGAGCAGGGACAGGTCGACGAGTACAGCACCCGCAAGGACATTTCCAGACGAAATTCCTGATCGCGGATTTCACCGATCAGGCTGATCGGGTAACGCCGCCAGCCGGTGTTGTTGCTGACCAGGGCCGGTCGTCTGACCAGATAATCGAAATCGATGCGTACCATGGCGCGATCGCTCAAGCCGGCGTGCGACTCCAGAAAGGCACTCACCAGTTGCTTCATGGTCGCCGCGGTGATGGCCGTTTTCTCCAGCGTTTCATCCAGCAGCAGGTACAGTCTCGACATGTGTATGCCCTGTTTATCCGCAGCGGCAAGATTAACAAACGCATTGATGCGTGCAGGACACTGGATGCGATCACCATCCGCTGTGATCACGGTGACCGGCATTTCGATGTCATTCATGCCCACCCAGTCCAGCTTGCCGCTGATCGACGGCAGTTCGCTGGAGGCTATATCCGGCATATTGGTTACAGTAGCTGTGGTCTGGTTCATGGCTTTTCTCGATGTTTTCAATTAACAGTTAATGGACCTCTGGCTTGCTCAAGCTGATCATTGGCTCTAACCCACCGCTTGTGTGCGTCGCAACGGTTAATGTTGGGATGACTGGCCGCAGAGACGAGATATGATTGCAATATGAAGTCAAGAAAGACATTCGAATGGTCGGAGCGGGGAGATTCGAACTCCCGACCCCCACAACCCCATTGTGGTGCGCTACCAGGCTGCGCTACGCTCCGATTGCTGTAAACTGTGTGTTGATCAGTGGATATATCTTAGCATGCTGCAGATGATGGCTGTCTGCAGATTAAGCCTTTAATGCTTCAAGAATCTCCTCAAGTTCTACACGCAACTGCTTGATAATCTGCTGGCTTCTGCTGATATCTGTGTGCGTGCTGTCACCGTTGAGTATTTGTCTGGCACCGCCGATGGTGTAACCCTGTTCATATAGCAGGGCGCGTATCTGACGTACCAGGATGACGTCATGGCGCTGGTAATAACGCCGATTGCCACGACGTTTCAATGGCTTGAGTTGATCAAATTCCTGTTCCCAGTAACGCAGCACGTGCGGCTTGACCGCACACAGGTCGGCCACTTCACCGATGGTGAAGTAGCGCTTCGACGGAATGTTGGGCAGTTCCTGATTAGTCCCCTGATCCAACATAGGTCTCTACCCTGTTTCTGAGTTTCTGGCCAGGCTTGAATGTTACCACGCGACGTGCTGAAATCGGTATTTCCTCACCGGTTTTGGGGTTGCGACCCGGCCTGGTGCGCTTGTCGCGGAGCTGAAAGTTACCAAAACCAGACAACTTGACGCTGTCGCCTGACTCCAGCTTTTGTCGAATCAACTCAAAGAAGCTGTCGATGAATTCACGTGATTCACGTTTGTTCAGACCAACTTCATCGAACAGCGCCGCGGCCAGGTCATTTTTTGTTAATGCCATTGTTTGCTGTCTCTCAAATTCAAGTACATTACCCATACCGGAAGACAATGTTGTCAGCCCAAGGCCATCGGCCTGCCTCAAGTCTGCCGCAATCGCACCTGGTATTGGCGTTCCAGCCCCTGCAGAATATCGGCGATCAAATCATCTGCCCGGTCATCAGTCAGTGTCCTGTAACTATCCTGCAATATCAAGCCTATAGCAAGACTTTTATGCTCAGATTCTATGCCCGGACCATGATAAACGTCGAACACTGACAAATCTTTCAGCAAATCACCGCCCAGCCGACGCAGTGCCTGCAGGAGCTCACCAGCGGAAAGTGATTCAGGAACGATCAATGCAAGATCGCGTCTGATGGTCGGATATTTACTGACGTTCTCTGCTTTTGGCAGTTCTGATTCGGCGATAACTGAAGTTTTCAATTCGGCCACATAGCATGCATTCGGCAATTCCAGTTGCCGGCACAGACGTGGATGCAGTTTCCCGATGACACCGGCAAAGACATGCTCACCGGCTACCGTTTTATACACTTCTGCGGCCTGTCCGGGGTGCAAAAAAGCAATATTTGCGCACGGCTGGAAGCTGAAACGGTGTGCATTCAGGCCGAGCAGGTGCTCGATATCACCCTTGAAATCATAAAAATCAAGCGTGCGACTGGCACTCCCCCACTGCTCCGGCATGGCCATGCCGGTGGCCAGCAAGGCCAGGTGCTGTTGCTCTTGCACACCATCCTCGGCGTTGAACACGGTACCTGCCTCAAACAAGCGCACCGAGCCTCGGTAACGCCCGCGCTTGTTGTTGAGATTGTCCTGCAGGCTCAGCAGCAGGCCGGGGATCAGTCCGGTGCGCATATGACTCAAATCGCTGCTGATCGGATTTGCCAGCGCCACCGGTGCACGTTGCGGATAGCACATCTGCAGCCGTGACGGCTGGATAAAGCTGTAATTCATCACCTCGCGGTAGCCCAGATCGGCACACATTGTCTGCCATCTGCGCAGGCTGATGACTGCTTCCGGCAAGCCTGGCAAACGCAGTTGTCCGCCCGGATCAGCCGCCGGCAAACGATCATAGCCATACAGTCGTGCCACTTCCTCAATCAGATCGATTTCCTGGGCCAGATCAAGCCGGGCGCTTGGCGGCGTCACCTGAAACCGACGCTGATCGGGGTCATGCTCGACTCGCATATCAAGACTGCGCAGCAAGTCGATGATGCGCTGATCATCAACGATTGTGCCCAGCAGCCTGGTCACGCGCTCGGCGCGCAAGCTGATGCTGCGCTGCTGCGGCAGATGTTCCGGACTAGCTGCCACCGTCACCGGACCCGCCTCACCGCCGGCAATCTGCAGCAGCAGTTCGGTGGCACGATCCAGCGCCAGGCGCTGTATTTGCGGATCAACACCGCGTTCAAAGCGGTGGGCGGCTTCACTGCTGATACCCAGATCACGCGTCTTGCCGATGATCACCGACGGCGCAAACCAGGCACTTTCCAGCACCACGTCGGTGCTGTTTGCATCAACCGCAGAATCTGCGCTGCCCATGATGCCGGCCAGTGCCACCGGCCGGTCGGCTGCGGTGATGAGCAGATAATCCGCAGGCATTGCCAGTTCCGTCCCGTTGAGCAGGGTCATGCGCTCGCTGGCGCGCGCGCGGCGCACGTGCAGGCCGTCACTGTCGGCCGGCAGTTTGTCAGCGGCGAACGCATGCAGCGGCTGGCCATACTCCAGCAGCACATAATTGGTCACATCCACCACGGGCGATTTGCTGCGCAAGCCGGCGCGACGCAAGCGCTCTGTCAGCCAGGTAGGGGTCGTGGCCTGGTTGTCGATGCCGGTGACCCTGCGCAAGGCATAAAACGGGCAAGCCGGTGCGTCCGCCACACTGCAGGCCATGCTGGCATTGCTGTTGATGCTCACCTGTGGCTCTGGCAGTGGCGGCGCGCTGAACTCATACAGCGCGGCTGTTTCTCGCAGCAGACCACGCATACTCAGGCAGTCGGCGCGGTTTGGCGTCAGATCGATATCGATGATCTGATCATCAAGCTGCAGCCAGTCCACCAGACAGGTGCCCGGCGTGGCGGTCTCTGGCAGCGCCATCAGACCGGCGGCATCCTCGTCCAGACCGAGCTCGCTGGCGGAACACAACATGCCATACGATGCTTCACCACGCAGCCGCGCCTGTTTGATGTGAACAGCGCCGGGCAGCACCGCCCCCACCCGCGCCAGTGGTGCGACCAGGCCGGGGCGCGCATTCGGCGCACCGCAGACAATCTGCACGGCCTCATCACCGCCGTCATCAACACTGCAAAGCTGCAGCTTGTCGGCCTGCGGATGCGGCTTGCAGTCGATGATGCGCGCCACCACCACGTCGTTGAACTCGGCCTGCACCGGCAGCACGCGATCGACTTCAAGTCCGGCGGCGGTAAAGCGCTCGGCCAGTTCATCGGCATTGAAGGTGGTGCCGGCCAATTCCGCCAGCCAGGCAACGCTGCACTTCATGTGAACTGCTCCAGAAAGCCCAGATCGTTGTCGAAAAACTGGCGCAGATCGGTCACGCCGTAGCGCAACATGGCAAAGCGCTCAATGCCCATGCCGAAGGCGTAGCCGGTGTAGCGTTCGCTGTCGATATTGCAGTGCTGCAGCACGTTGGGATGGACCATGCCGCAGCCCAGCACTTCCAGCCAGCCGCTGCTGCCGTCGCGACGTTGCCAGGCGATATCCACTTCGGCGGAAGGCTCGGTGAATGGGAAATAGGATGGCCGCAGGCGAATCTCCAGATGTTGCTCGAACAGCGCATCGACAAATTGTTGCAGCACGCCTTTGAGATCGGCAAAGCTGATGCCCTCATCCACCAGCAGACCTTCCAGTTGATTGAACATGGGCGAATGGGTCTGATCCGAGTCGCTACGATATACGCGACCCGGTGCCACCAGACGTATCGGCGCGCCCTGCTCGCGCATGGCACGGATCTGCACCGGCGAGGTGTGCGTGCGCAACAGATTGCCGTCGGCAAAGTAAAAGGTATCGTGCATCGCCCGCGCCGGGTGCTCGGCGGGGAAATTCAGCGCTTCAAAATTGTGCTCATCGTCCTCGATCTCCGGCCCCGTGGCGACCGCAAAACCCAAACGGGTGAAAATGTCCACCATGCGGTTGCGCATGCGTGTTACCGGATGTATGCCCCCCTGAAACGGACGCCGTCCGGGCAGACTGATGTCGATGCGCTCTTGTTGCAACTGCTGTTCCAGCGCCGCAGCCTGCAGCTCATCCCGGCGCGCATTGAGCTGTTCCTGCAGCGCGGATTTCAGCGTATTGATGCGCTGTCCAGCCTCGCGGCGTTGCTCTGCCGGCAGCCCACCCAGCGTTTTCAGTTGTGCGGTGACGGTCCCGCTTTTGCCCAGCCAGTTGACCCGGCACTGATCCAGCGACTCCAGGTCAGCGGCGGCGGCAATTTCGGCACTTGCCTGCGCCAGCAGTTTGTCGATTTCAGATTGCAGCATCGGCCATGCACCGCTTACGTTACATCGTTATCAGTCAGAACAGGTTTTGCTTGCCGCAGCTCCGGCGTAAGCAACAGCAGGATCATGCTGCTGACAGCCGCTGGCTGCAGCACATGCTGCAGCCAAAACCCGGGTCAACTCAGGAAAGTTTTGCCTGCGCCTGCTGCGCCAGCGCGGCAAAGGCATCGGCATCAGTCACGGCGAGATTGGCCAGCATCTTGCGATCGATGTCAATCTCGGCCAGCTTCAGGCCGTGCATCATGCGGCTGTAGGACAAGCCATGCAGGCGTGCGGCGGCATTGATGCGCACAATCCACAATGCGCGGAAGTCACGTTTGCGGTTGCGGCGGTCACGGTAAGCGTACTGACCGGCCTTGGTGACCGCCTGGGTGGCGGTACGGAAATTCTTGCGCCGGGCATTGTAGTAGCCCTTGGCACGAGCGAGCACTGCATTGTGACGACGTTTGGCGGTAACACCACGTTTTACTCTAGCCATGATTTATCTCCTCAACTCCACATCACACATACGGCAGCATGCGCTTGACCACGCGCGTGTCCGCGGCACAGATATGCCCGGTCGCACGCAGGCGACGTTTGCGCTTGGTGTCTTTTTTCGTCAGGATATGACTGGTAAAGGCGTGGCCACGTTTGTATTTGCCACTGGCGGTTTTGCGAAACCGCTTGGCGGCACCGCGATTGGTTTTCATCTTCGGCATCAGATTACTCCATTTTCGTGAGCCAGAAGCTACGGCAACAGCAAACTGCCACATCGGCAGCGCACTGTTTGCTCCTCCAGGCTCTTTTACATACTTCGACAAGTGTCTCCGCCGGATAACTATCCCCGGAGTGCTTGCAGACTTGCCAACGCTTGTGACCATTGCGGCGGCGGTTGCTGCTCAGCAACTCACCTGCGCTTCATGATCAGCCGGTTATTATATCAGCGTTTCGGGCTCAGTAACATACTCATCTGTCGCCCTTCCATCTTCGGTCTGGATTCGACCACCACGGTATCACCCAGATCGGCCTCGATGCGATCAATCACTTCCATGCCCAGCTCCTGGTGCGCCATCTCGCGACCGCGAAACCGGATCGTGATCTTGACCTTGTTGCCCTCGTCAAGGAATTTCAGCATATTGCGCATCTTGACCTGATAATCGTGTTCATCAGTGCCCGGACGGAACTTGAGCTCCTTGACCTGGACCTGTTTCTGTTTCTTGCGCGAAGCCTGGGTTTTCTTGGCCTGGTCAAAGCGATATTTGCCAAAATCCATGATGCGGCAAACCGGTGGATCGGCATGCGGCACCAGCTCGACCAGATCCAGTCCGGCATCGTTTGCCATGGCCAGTGCTTCGGAACTGGACATGATGCCAGCCTGATTGCCGTCGGGATCGATCACACGCACTTGGGGTGCGTCGATTTCCTCATTGCGACGTGTATTTTTGCTCGTAGCGATCTTGCTAACTCCTGATGATTAAAGAAACACTATTCTAGCCGCAAGCATTCATCTGCGGCCAATGTTTTTATCGTTGCTGGATGAATGCCGGCAGATCATTCATGCCCGGCTGCGCTGCCTGCTGCATCAATTCGATCAACGCCGCCGGCGTCATCGCGCCCAGATCCTGACCCTGCTTCAAGCGCAGCGTCAGCTCACCGCGCTCGACTTCGCGATCGCCGATCACCACCAGCAATGGTATTTTTTGCAAAGTATGCTCGCGGATCTTGAAGCCGACTTTTTCATTGCGCAGGTCCACATCGGCACGTATGCCCGCCTGCTGTAACTTTAGCTGCAGCTCGCGCACGTAGTCTTGCTGCGCATCCGTGATGTTCATGATCATCACCTGCACCGGCGCCAGCCAGAGCGGAAAGTCACCGGCGTAATGCTCAATCAACACGCCGAGAAAACGCTCAATCGAGCCCATGATGGCGCGATGCACCATGTGCGGGCGATGTTTTTCGCCGTCCTCGCCGGTATAGAGAATGTCCAGCCGGTTTGGCAGATTCATGTCCACCTGGATGGTGCCGCACTGCCACACGCGACCGATCGCATCGTGCAGGTGAAAATCCAGCTTCGGCGCGTAAAAGGCGCCGTCACCGGGGTTCAGGCTCCAGTCCAGTTCCAGCGCCCGACAGACATTTTCCAGCGCCTGCTCGGCGCGGTCCCAGTCCTCATCGCTGCCGATGCGCTGCTCCGGGCGCGTTGATAACTGCACTTTGACATCACTAAAGCCAAGCTCGGCGTAGACTTCATTGATCAGGCCACACATGGCAATGACCTCGTCTTCAAGCTGTTCCGGCGTGCAGAAAATGTGCGCATCGTCCTGGGTAAAACCCTGCACGCGCATCAGGCCGTGACGCGCGCCGGAGGCTTCATGCCGGAACACCTTGCCGAATTCGGCCATGCGCACGGGCAGATCACGGTAGCTTTTCACGCCCTGCTTGAAGATCTGCACGTTGCCGGGACAGTTCATCGGCTTCAGCGCAAAGCTGGTGTCGGCCGATTCGTCGACGACAAACATGTTGTCGCGATATTTGTCCCAGTGGCCGGTGTATTTCCAGAAATCCAGGCTCAACACCTGCGGTGTATGCACCTCGATGTAACCATGCGCGCGCACCTTGCGGCGCATGTAGTCCATCAGCGTGGAGTACAGCAGCCAGCCCTTGTCGTGCCAGAACGGCTGGCCGGGCGCGGATTCTTCAAAGTGAAACAGATCGAGCTGCTGCCCGAGCTTGCGGTGATCGCGCTTTTCCGCTTCGGCCAGCCGGTGTAGATAGGCTTTCAGCTCCTTGTTGTTGCGCCAGGCAGTACCATAAATGCGCTGCAAGGGCTCGTTATCGCTGTCGCCACGCCAGTAGGCGCCGGACACCGCGGTGAGCTTGAAGCTGCCGAGAAAACGATGATGCGGCACGTGCGGACCGCGACACATATCAATGTAGTCATCGTGCTGGTACAAGCCCATGGCCTGCACTTCCGGCATGTCTTCGATCAACCTCAGCTTGTAATCTTCATCACGCTTGCGGAAGGTGGCGATGGCCTCGGTGCGCGGCGTCATGGTCTTGACCACGGCAATGTCCGCATCGGCCAGTTCACGCATGCGCTGTTCAATGCGCTCCAGATCATGCTCGCTGAAACCGGGCGGATAGTGAATGTCGTAATAAAAGCCGTTGTCGATGACCGGCCCGATGACCATCTTGGCCTCGGGATAGAGTTGCTTGATGGCCTGCCCGAGCAGGTGCGCGGTGGAGTGGCGGATGACTTCGAGGCCTTCTTCATCGCGCGCGGTGATGATGCGCAGGCTGGCATCATCGCTGATTACATCGCTGGCGTCATGCAGCTCGCCATCCACCTCACCGGCCAGCGTCGACTTGGCCAGACCGGGGCCAATATCGGCGGCAATATCGAGGATGCTCAAAGGCTCGTTATAGGATCTCTGACTGCCGTCCGGCAGGGTGATCACTGGCATGCTTGTCTCATCAATCTGGTCTTGAATGCAATCTGGATTACCGCTTGGTGCATGATCTGACTAAAAACCGGCTTGCAACTGGTGGGCGATACTGGATTTGAACCAGTGACCTCTGCCATGTCAAGACAGCGCTCTAACCAACTGAGCTAATCGCCCTTGAGAAAGCAAGCCGTGGATGCCGCCTCTGCAACATCGATTCAAACCATGCGTCAGTATAGCAAGGCCAGACAGCCTATGGGCATGCTGATTGACCATGTTTTATCAGGCGCTATCGAGTTTCCGGGCAAGCGCGCAAATCTAGCAGCTTTTGCCCACAATCACAAGCACCATTCAAGCCGGCATAAAGGCCCACGCGCAACTTGTGGCGACCAGGCATCGACTTTGACATGTCGCTGCAACATGCCCTGCCCGGCTTGCTATGATGTTATGAACATGCTGCTGTACCCGCAGGATACCCACTAGACCCTGGCTGAAGCCCAAACATGCCGACAGACACGAGCTTTGTTCATTTAAGCCTGCACAGCGAGTACTCGCTGGTGGACAGTGTCATCCGCATCCCGCAACTGATGCAGCGACTACAGCAGTTGCAGATGCCCGCGGTCGCCCTCACCGACCACAGCAACCTGTTTGCCATGGTCAAGTTCTATCGTGCCGCCGAGCGCGCCGGCATCAAACCCATCATCGGTGCCGAGATCCAGCTTGAACCGGCATCCGGCAATCTGCCCGCGCGGCTGCTGTTGCTGTGCCAGAACCGCCAGGGCTACACCAATCTGTGCCGGCTGCTGTCGCATGCCTATCTGCACAGCAACAGCCGCGACCAGCACTGGGTCAACAAACAAGACCTGTTCGCGCACAACGAAGGCCTGATTGCGCTCAGCGGCGGGCTGCAGGGCGACATTGGCCAGACCCTGCTGCAAACCGGCAAAACCGAACGCGCCGCACAGTTACTGCAGCAGTACCAGAACCATTTCGGCGATCGTTTCGTGCTGCAGATCGCCCGGCTGGGTCATAGCAGCGAAGCCGACTACGAACGCTGGCTGATCGAGCTGGCCAATCACAGCGCCTGCCCGGTGGTGGCCTGCAACGATGTCTGCTTCCTGCAACGCGAGGACTTCACCGCCCACGAGGCCCGCGTTTGCATCAACCAGGGCCGCGTGCTGGCCGATCAGCGCCGGCAGCAGACACACACCGAACAGCAGTATCTGCGCTCGTCAGAAGAAATGGCGGCGTTGTTCAGCGACATGCCGCAAGTGCTGGAAAACGCCGCCCTCATTGCCCAGCGCTGCAATCTGGAACTGCAGTTTGACCAGTACGACCTGCCCGCTTTCCCCGAGTCCGGCGACCGCAGTGAGGCCGACTTTCTCGCCACCAAGGCCAGCGAAGGGCTGCAGCGACGACTGCAGGATCAAGGCATCGCCAGCGACCACCAGGAGCGAGACTACCAGGACCGTCTGCAGCTTGAGCTGGAAGTCATCAACAACATGGGCTTTCCCGGTTACTTCCTCATCGTTGCCGACTTTGTGCTGTGGGCGAAGAACAACAACATCCCTGTCGGTCCCGGGCGCGGCTCCGGTGCCGGTTCGGTGGTGGCCTGGGCGCTGAACATCACCGATCTGGATCCGCTGCGCTATGAGCTGCTATTCGAGCGTTTCCTGAACCCCGAACGCGTGTCGATGCCGGATTTCGACATCGACTTCTGCATGACCGATCGCGACCGGGTGATCGATTACGTGGCCAATACCTACGGTCACGACCAGGTCAGCCAGATCATCACTTTCGGCCGCATGAACGCCAAGGCGGTGGTGCGCGACTGCGGTCGCGTGCTCGGCTATGGCTACGGCTTCGTCGACAGCATCGCCAAGCTGATTCCGCCGGACCTGAACATGACCCTGGACAAGGCGCTGCAAGACGAGCCGCAACTGCAGCAGCGGCGCAAAGACGAAGAGGGTGTCGATAACGTCATCAGCCTGGCGCTGCAACTGGAAGGGCTGGCGCGCAACGCCGGCAAGCACGCCGGCGGCGTGGTCATTGCGCCGGGGCCGCTGACCGACTACACCGCGCTGTACGCCGAACCCGGCGGCAGCACGGTATCGCAACTGGACAAGGACGACATCGAGGCCATGGGGCTGGTCAAGTTCGACTTTCTCGGCCTGCGCACGCTGACCATCATCAAATGGGCGCTGCAGGACATTGACCAGCGCCGCGCGGATGAACAGCAGCCGCCGCTGGATCTGCGCAAGCTGTCGCTGGATGATGCGGCCACATTCAAGCTGCTGCAGGAATGCCGCACCACCGCCGTGTTTCAGTTGGAATCGCGCGGCATGCGCGATTTGATGCGCAAGCTGCAGCCGGATTGCTTTGATGACATCGTCGCGCTGGTGGCGCTGTTTCGGCCCGGTCCGCTGGATTCGGGCATGGCCGTGCAGTTCATCGAGCGCAAACAGGGTGAGGCAGAAATCCATTATCTGCACCCGTGTCTGGAAACCATCCTGAAACCCACCTATGGCGTGGTCATCTACCAGGAGCAGGTGATGCAGATCGCCCAGATCATGGCCGGCTACAGTCTCGGCGCGGCCGATCTGCTGCGCCGCGCCATGGGCAAGAAGCAAATTGCGGAAATGAACCGCCAGCGGGATGTTTTTGTCGCCGGCGCCAAAAACAACGGCATTGAAGAGCGTCTGGCCAACAGCGTGTATGACAAGATGGAAACCTTCGCCAAATACGGTTTCAACAAATCGCACTCGGCCGCCTACGCCATGCTGTCCTATCACACCGCCTGGCTCAAGGCGCACTACCCGGCCGAGTTCATGGCCGCGGTGATGTCTGCGGACATGGATGACCAGGACAAAATCGCCAACCTGATCGATGACTGCCGCAAGATGGGCATCGAAATCCTGCCGCCGGATGTCATGCGCTCGGCCTATCGCTTCGTCGTCGATGACGGCGCCATCCGCTATGGCCTGGGAGCAATCAAGGGCGTCGGCGAATCTGCCATCGAGTCGATCATCGCCAGCCGTCCCGCTGACGGCAAGTTTGCGTCGCTGCAGGCGTTCTGCCTGCAGCAGGACCTGCGCAACGTCAACCGGCGCGCGCTGGAAGCGCTCATCCGTGCCGGCGCGATGACCATTCCCGACCAGCATCCGGCGCAACTGCTGGCCGACCTGGATGCGGCGATCAAATCAGCGGAGCAAACACAGCACGACCGCGACGCCGGCCAGTCCGGCCTGTTCGCCGACCTGTCGGCAACGCCGGCAGTAAGCGACCGCCCTGCCGAGCAAACGGCCACAGTGGCCGCCTGGAGCGAGCAGGAGCGCCTGCGCGGCGAACGCGATACGCTGGGCCTTTATCTGACCGCACACCCGCTGGACTGTCTGCGCAACGAACTTGCGCAATTCACCAGCGGCACGCTGGACAGCATCGAACAACGCATTACCGGCCAGGCGAGCAAAGGCGGCAAACAGCCGGTGGTGATCGCGGCACTGGTCATGGCCATTCGCCGCCGCCCCGGCAAAGGCGCGTTTGTCGCCGTCGACGACGGCAAGGCACGCGTCGAGATCAACGTGTTCGAGGAAGTCTACAACGACTGCGAAACACTGCTGCAAAAAGACCAACTGGTGATCATCAAAGGCGATGCCAGCGTCGATCGCTACAACGGCGGCCTGCGCATCAGCGCCCGCGAAATCATGGACCTGACCACAGCACGGCAACGACATGCGCGCTACCTGCATCTGCGTTTGCATGCACCCGACACTCAACTGGTAGGACAACTGGAACAGCTACTGCGCAGCCAAAGCGGAGCCCCACCGGCCGCCAATGGCACCGGCGGCAATGTTAAAGTCATCGCCGACGTCAGCACCAGCCACTACCAGGCCCGCCTGCGCTTTGCCGACGACTGGCGCGTCGCCGCCGACAGCCAGTT
>CAZHRH010000026.1:17198-18868 GCA_964534475.1 uncultured Wenzhouxiangellaceae bacterium | reverse complement strand
TAGTGGGTGTTGAACGGGAACCCGATCAGCAGCAGGGCAAAACCGTATGCGGCGGCGCGGGACCTGCCATTGGCGTCTGCCTGCCACCAGGCGCGCAGCAGCAACCCCATGAACAGCAGCAGACCAAGCAGGCCGATCACGCCGCAGTCGGTCAGTGCTTCCAGCCAGAAGTTGTGCGGGTGACGATTGCCGCGCAACTGGCCATCGACCCGGTTAAGCTGGGGATCGTCGGCATCGGCGTAATCCGGATAGGCGTACGGAAACGCACGCACACCGACACCGTTGAGCGGGTTGGCAGCAATCATGCGCAGCGAGGTCTGCCAGATCAGCCAGCGCTGGGTGGTAGCAGTTTGCAGACTGTTGGTATCGGTCTGCAACATGGCCAGACTGCTGTGCCAGCGTTGCTGCACGATGTCCGACTGGCTGGCCAGCCAGAGCACACCGGCGACCAGCAGCAGTCCAGCCAGCAGCCATTGCGGCCATTGTCGGGCCGGCAGCAGGCGGAGCCAGCGCCAGCCATAGATGATCACCAGCAGCGGCAGCAGCAGCCAGCCGGCACGCATCCCCGCCAACAGCACCACCAGCACGACCAGCAACAGAGCAGCAAGAAACCAGAGCTTGTTTCTGCGTCGCCACAATGGCTCCAGCAACAGCGGCGACAGCATCGCCAGTGTCGGTCCGAAGAACCAGATATCAGCGCCAAAAATCCCGCCCAGACGCTGCCCGTTGGCCGCCATGCCCAGCAAATTGCTGCCCGTGGCGGCCTGCATCAAGCCATCGATGACCCAGAAACCGATGATCACTGCCAGCAGCGTGCTCAGCCAGCGCCATTGCTGTGCTGTTGTCAGCAGCAGCAATACGCTGACCGCAAACAGCGGCAGGCGTAGCGCGGCCATGCCCTGCGTCCAGCTTTTGTCTGCAGCCACCGAGTCAATCGCCGACAACAGCATCGGCACACACCAGGCCAGTCCCAGCCACAGAATCAGGCGCAGATGCCGACGCAATGCGGGATCGTTGCGGATAACCTCGCGCTGTTGCCACAGCAGCCACGGCGCAGACAATGCCAGCAGCGAGAACGGCAGTTCTGACCAGCGCGAAAACGGCAGCAGCAGCAGAAAGCCGGCCAGCAGACCCACCGGTAGCCAGGCGCATACGCCGCTGACCTGGTGTGTCCTCATCACGCTTGCTGCCGTTGCGGCAGCAGTTGCTGGTAGACGGCAAGCGTTTTTGCCATCGACGCCTGCAGACTGAACAGATCGCTGGGCGGCACCACTTGCGGCTGCTGCAGTAAATGCAGTGTTTTCTGCACTAATTGCGCCATGTCATGCACGGCAACACGCCCATATGGAAACAATTGCTGCAGTTGTTCGGCCGGGCCACCCTGGTCCCAGGCCAGCACCGGCGTGCCGATGCTCAGTGCCTCCAGTACCGTGCGGCCGAAGGCTTCCGGCGGTCGATCCGACAGGTTATAAACGATGTCGGCGCAGGCATACCAAATGGCCATGTCGTTGCGTGCACCGGTATACGTGATGCATTCGGCCAGCCCCAGTTGCCTGCTCAGAGCATGCAGTTTTTTCACGTAGCTGGAACCGCTGCGACCGGCACCGACAACAACAGCATGCACATCATCACGCTGCGCGCTGATTTGTTGCAGCAAATGCAGAAAGCTG
>CAZHRH010000026.1:8608-17098 GCA_964534475.1 uncultured Wenzhouxiangellaceae bacterium | reverse complement strand
AGCATGCACATCATCACGCTGCGCGCTGATTTGTTGCAGCAAATGCAGAAAGCTGGCGTGACCCTTCCACTGTGTCAATCGCCCTGGCAGCAGTAACAGGCGTTTGTTGTGCAACTGTGGAAACTCGGCACGGGTTTGTTGCCACCAGTCGGCGCTTGGCTGATGCCCATGCGGAAACTGGCTGTGGTCGACGCCACCATGCACGGTATGCACACGTTGCGGATTGATTTGCGGGTAATGCTGCAAGGTGTACTGGCGGATATGCTCGGACACGGCAATAACGGCATCGGACCGGGCCATGATGGCGCTGTAGCGGTTCACCGAATAATGTCCGTGCATGCTGCTGACCAGTGCCGGCGGTTGCGGCATGCCGCGCAGGGCGAGCTTGGCGATGAGGGCGGGAAAGCGCGAATGGACATGAATGATATCGGGCTGTTGCTGCTGCAGCCAGCGACGCAGACGATGTACCAGTTTCAGAGTGGACAGGCGTTTTTTGCCAATCGGCCAGCACAGATGCTCGGCATGAGCTGCTTGTACACGCGACAGCAGGGGCCCGTCAGCGGCGATCACCGTGACCCGATGACCCTGCGCTTGCAGGTACTCTGTCAATTCAGTGGCAACAAGTTCCGAACCACCAAGGCTAAGCGCCGCGAGTACCTGAACAATATGCACGATGTTGCCGCCGCCGGGCTGATCAATCGATCAACTCGAACTCGGCACCGCAGTAGGGGCATTTTGCCTGGCCGGTCTTTTCAATCGGCAGATACACCCGGGGATGCGCACTCCATAGCTTCATATCCGGCATCGGGCAACTCAACGGCAGATCGGCACGGGTGATCTCATAGCGACTGGCGGTGCTTGCTTCGGTGAGTCTGCTGTTATCTGCATCGGTAGTGTGGACCACGAGGAACACCTCTTTGTGTCAATATGTGTTGTACATCATGAACAGGATGATGATGTTGTGAATTGGCAGCTTATGTAGCCAGTTATTGTATCGAAAGCAGGATCAATCCGGGTAGCCATGAACCAATACAGCGACGGCGAGCGTGACCTGTCAACCCCGAGCTTTGCCGGGCAGCGTCTGCTGTGGCTGGACGATGGCCGCATGGGTCATCAGCGGCAGTGCTGGGCGCTGATCAGCGCGCTGCAAAAGCGCGCTGCATTCATGGTGCACCGCTATCGCTTGCCAAAATATGCCCAATGGCGCTACCTGCTCGGTGGCCGCTGCTTGCTGGATGATGAATTGCGCGGGCTGTTGGGCGCACTGCAGACCGGCGTGGTGATCATCTCAGCCGGTCGTCGCGCAGCAGCAGTCAGTCTGGCCTGCAACAGTCTGGCACCATCGGCATTTCGGGTGCAGTTGCTGGATCCGCGTCAGCATCGCCAGCGCTTTGATGTGCTGATCGTGCCCGAACATGATCAGCGCCAGGGCGACAATATCATCACCATGCGCGGCTCGCTGCATGATCTGCGGCCACGGCAGTTACCCGCCTGGCGCCGCGCCAGTGCTGATCTGGGACAATTGCACAGTCCGCGCTACGGGCTGCTGCTGGCGGGTAGCCGGGAACAGAACGAAGCCTTGTTTCTGGCAGTCGCCAAAGCCATGCTCGCTGGTGGCAGCGCGCTGGTCAGTTCCTCGCCGCGGTTTGGCTCCTGTGCCGGACTGATTCAACGCGCCGGCCTGGACAGACACCCCGATGTGCGTGTATTCGGCGCTGGCGGCAGCGTGCAGACGGAAACCAATCAGGCCAGCTCGTTGCAGCTTGTGCTGGCCTGGGCGGATGTCTTTATGGTGGCCGCAGACAGCATCAATCAGCTCAATGAATTGTTGGCAGTGCGCGATGAGCGGCCAATCTGGGTCACCGATGCGGCCATTGCCAAACGTCATCAGCGCTTTCTGCAGGCGTTGCTGGAACAGCGGCTGGTGCAGCGACTGAGCGATTTTTCGTCGCAACCGCAACAACGGCTTGATGCGCTGCCCGCCGACACTGAAACCGTTGCGGATGCGATCATGCAGCGCCTGCCAGCGAGCTGATGAGGTCAGTTCGGCTGTTGTGTGGCAGCATGGTCAGCAAGCAGAAATTGCTGCCATACAGGATCAATGCCGGCAGCGATGTCGGTGGCAGCCGGTGCCTCGGACAGCTTGAGCTGGGCCTGATTGCGCGCTTGCAGCAGCCTGATCCACAGCGGTTGTAATCTTGCACACGGCTGCTGCAGTTGCGGATACAATTTTTCCAGCATGTGCATCTGCTCGAGTCCATTGCGCGGGATGCTGCCGACGCTGACGTCCTGATAGGCATGCAGCTCCAGCGTCAGCAGCCAGTATTGCAGCAAAAACTGAATGCGCAAGCGACAGGCCGCCAGACTGTCATGGTCAAGTTCATGCTCGCTGCAGATACGTGCATACATGTCCAGTACCGGCTGACGAATGGCGTCAACTTCATGAGCAGGCACCAGAATGTCATGTCGAATGCGCTTGAATGCCTGTGATAAATCGGCGTCAGCACAGATACAGCGAGCGCGACACAGCGACTGCCATTCCCACACCCAGGCATGCTGCTGCTGATAGTCGGCAAATGCCGCCATGCTGCTGACCAGCGTGCCACTGCGGCCATTCGGTCGCAGCCGGGTATCGATGGCATACAAGCGCTGCCCGCTTCCCGGCGTGTTCAACCAGTGCATCAGTTTCTGCACCAGGCGGGTCGCCGCATATTCCTGTGCACGATCTTCATCGGCATACAAAAACACCAGATCCAGATCCGATGCGTAGTGCATTTCAGCAGCGCCGAGCGAACCAAAAGCAATGACCGCGAGATCGACATCCAGACCACTGTGACGACGGCAACAATCCAGGCTGATGCTGATTACCGCTTCGGCCAGCCAGCTCAATTGCTGGCGTGCCTGCAGCGCGTCGATCCTGCCCAGCCATTCGTTGCCGGCAATGCGGAACTGATAGGATTGCTTCCAGTGCTGCAACTGCAGCCATTGCAGCTCCGCATCTTGCAGTGCATTGATACCGGTTTGTATGCGCTGGCGCAAGTCGCCGGGCGATGCCTCCAGATTGTGCAGTAACTGTGGATCCACCAGATCATCCAGCAGCAGCGGATTGGCCTGCAGACTTTGCACCAGGTAACCACCGTCAGCGCACAGCTCGATCATGCGCTGCCGTGCCTGCGGCAATTCCAGCAGCAGTGCCAGATAGTTGCTGCGCCGGGCGATGGCATCGATGATATTCAATGCATTGTGGTAAGCACGCGCCGGTGCCTTGCTGCATAGAGCCTCATTCAGCAACAGCGGCTGCAGACTCTGCCAGCGGTGGTGGGCGCTGGCATCCTGCAGTTTGCGTTCGATGCCCTGGTGCAGACTTTCCAGCTCCGCGGTGTTCATGCCGGTGTCCTTGAGTGTCTGCAGCGGGCTGTGTGCAGACCGCTCGATGCCGGGCTGGGTCGAGTCGAGTTGCTCGGCAGCTGGCTGATTTGAGGCAGCGCCATGCTTGTCGCCTCCGAGGTGCTCCGCGAACAGCGCACTGACCTGCTGCCGATGCTGCTGCAACACCTGATACAGCGATGCCCAGTTTGCATATCCGCAAAACCGGGCATAAGTTTCCTGTTCGCTCGCTGTCGCCGGCAACTGGTGCAACTGGCGATCATCGCGCATCTGCAGGCGGTTTTCCAGCATGCGCAGTTCCATATAGGCTGCCCGCAAGCGTTGCGCTTCCTCTGCAGCAAGATAGTCATGGCGAACCAGACGCTGCAGGCTGATCAACAGATTGGGATGACGCAGATCCGGTTGCCGACCGCCGCGCAACAATTGCAGTGACTGCACCAGAAACTCGATTTCACGAATACCGCCAGCACCCAGTTTCAGATGTTCACGCTGCCCCAGCCGTTCGCCCTGGCGCAGGATCTCCGCATGCATCTCGCGGATTCCCTGGAACAGGCCATAGTCCAGATAGCGCCGGTAGATAAACGGCTGCAAATCGTTCAGCAAACCGTTACCGAGTTCACTATCGCCGGCGACCACGCGTGCCTTTTGCAGCGCAAACCGCTCCCAGTCGCGGCCCTGTTGCACATAGTACTGCTCCATCGCCTGGCGTGACCACACCAGCGCACCGCTGTCGCCGAACGGCCGCAGCCGCGTATCCACGCGATACACGCGACCGCCTTGCTGAACCCGGTGCAGGCTGTTGCACACGGCACGGCCGAGGCGATTGACATAATCGTCGGCGTGCAGGCGACGGCGTCCGTCGCTGCGGCCACAGCCGTCGTGCACGAACATGATGTCGATGTCGGAAGAAAAATTCAGCTCGGCGCCGCCCAGTTTGCCCAGCGCGATGATGGCAAAGCCGAATGCATCCCCGGCCGCATTGTGCAAGCTGCCGAAGCGCTGCTCGAAATCATCTCGATGCCAGCTCAGCGCCGTCTGCAAACTCTGTTCGGCGAGCCACGACAGCTCCGCCAGCGTGGCGCTCAGATCAGCCCGTGCATTGACATCGCGCCAGCAGATGCGCAGCGCTTCGGTCTGGCGATAACAGCGCAGGTATTGATTGAGCTGATCCAGACTGGCGGATTCCGACAGTTGCGCTGCGCTGACGCCGGGCTGTTGCAGACGTTGCTTGTCCAATAACTGCTGGCAGGCATGTGGCCACAGGTTCAAACAGCGGCGGGCAAAACTGGAATAATCGGTCAGCGGCTGCCAGTCGTTCGCATTGCTCATTGCTGCTTTGCTGCTGTCTCAGCCTGGGCTGCTTGCACCTGCTCCAGCATGTAGTCGGTGGTGGCGATCAGTTCGGCATCGCTGCACTGGTAGCAAAGTCCGCGCTCGGGCATATCACGATAACCCTCGATGACATGCTTGTAGGTCAGTTCTGTCGGCTGCTCTAATACGCGCTGCCACTGTTGCGGCTGCGACAGCCTCGGTGCCGCATTGGCGCCGACGGCATGACAGCCGGAACAGACCACATCGTAAACGGCGGCGCCGGGCAAGGTTTTTTTCTGCGCATCAGAAGTTTCTTTTTCCCGCCACAAACGGTACAGCTTGCCCGGCTGGGTCAGAATGTAAACCGCGCCTTGCTGATCAACTTTCAGATCGCGCACACGCTCGTTGATTTCAGTCAGGATCGGGTACTCCGAACGCACTGTGCCGCTGCCGGGGCTGGCCGCGTCGCGATGGTCATAGTCGAGTTTGCTCACGTGCTTGCCTTTCAGCGCGCCGACCAGCACATCACCATCCCACTCCGGAAACATGTCGCCACGATAAACGACCAGTGGTGAAATGGCCTCCGAAGGCAGATAGTAGAAGATCGGCTGCAGCATGCCGGCACGATGGGTGTCGTCACTGATGCTGGCGGTGGTGTAGCTTTTGCCATAGGTGATCTCCGGCCAGCCATAGTTGCCGCCGGCACGCATGATGTTGACCTCGTCACCGCCCATGGGGCCGTGCTCGGCGGCGAACAACACGCCACTGGGCGCATCAAAATACAGCCCCTGGGCATTTGCGCAGGCCAAGCGCGTAGATGCGATCATCCATCGCCGCATCGGCAACAAAAGGGTTGTCTGCCGGCACCGTACCATCATCGTGCAGGCGCAACAGCTTGCCCGGCAGCTTGTCACCCATCTGGGCGATGGCGGCATCGCTGCGATCACCCACGGTAACATACAGATAAGACTCATCATCAAACGCCAGCGCACCGCCAAAGTTGGATGGCGACCAACCCCACGGATCACCGGCGACAATGCGCTGCACATCGACCAGTTCAAAGCCGTCCAGAATCGCCGTATCCACCACGGTCTTGCGGTATTTGCCGGTTGCTTCATCTGTAATGACGTAACTGAAATAAATGCGCCGATTACGGGCAAAATCAGGATGCAGGGCGAGATCCAGCAGGCCGGACTGCGCGCTATCATTGGCCACTTCCGGCACCTTGTCGATCGCAGTCAGGCGGCGGTCACTCAGGCGCAGATGCTGCATGCTGCCGGGAAATTCATTGATCAGAATTTCATCCTCGTTGAGAAACTCGAATGCCCAGGGTCGCTGCAGCCCGTCGATAATCACTTCCAGCCTGGCGTCGCGCTGATTGACGGCTGCCAGACTGGGCAGGTCACCATGATAAGGCGGTGGCTGTCCGGATTGGCGTTGCTGCGCTGCGTCGGTCTGCTGCGCTTGATCTGCTGGCTGGGCGGACGCAGTGTTCGTGGCACTGTCGGCGCTGCCTTTGCTCGGCGGCTTGTCTTCAGCTCTGCCCGGCTTGCCAGTGGTTACGGTAGCCGCGTCCGGATCGGCACTACCATCGCAGGCGCTGAGGCCGGCCAGGGTGAACAGCAGCAACAGCAACCAAAGGCAATGTTGCCGTGCTCGATTGAGGGGAACAATAAACATCTCAGAGCGCATTCTGCGCCAACCGATAGCGGCCGGTCAATGACCGCCGACAGCGTGGTCGTTGCGCTTTGATGAGCCATTCAGGTGTTCACAGCAACATCGCTGCAGCCACAAAAAAGCCCCGCAGTGCGGGGCTTGAGGTTAGCGATGCCGGGTGTGGCGGCTATTACATCATGCCGCCCATACCACCCATGCCGCCCATGCCGCCCATGTCCGGGGCACCACCGCCGGCTGGCTCTTCCTTCGGCAGTTCGGCGATCATGCACTCGGTGGTGACCATCAGGCCAGCGATGGAACCGGCATTCTGCAGCGCGGTGCGGGTGACTTTAGTCGGATCCAGAATACCGGCCTCGATCATGTCCACGTATTCACCACTGGCGGCGTTGTAGCCGTAGTTGCCCTTGCCGTCGAGCACAGCATTGATGACCACAGAGGCTTCACCGCCGGCATTGGCGACGATCTGGCGCAGTGGTTCCTGCATGGCACGGGCGGTCAGACGCACACCGGTGTTCTGATCTTCGTTGTCAGCGACCAGATCAGCAATGGCCTGCAGTGCGCGCACCAGGGCGACACCGCCACCGGGTACCACGCCTTCTTCCACCGCAGCACGGGTGGCGTGCAGAGCGTCTTCGACACGTGCTTTCTTTTCTTTCATTTCCACTTCGGTGGAAGCGCCGACCTTGATCACGGCAACACCGCCGGCCAGCTTGGCCACGCGTTCCTGCAGTTTTTCACGATCATAGTCGCTGCTGGCTTCGTCAGCCTGAGCACGGATGACCTTGACCCGATCTTCGATTGCGCTGGTTTCACCGGCACCATCGATAATGGTGGTGTTGTCCTTGCTGATCTGAATCTTCTTCGCTGAACCAAGCTGTTCCAGCGTGGCTTTTTCCAGCGTCAGCCCGACCTCTTCGGCGATCACGGTGCCGCCGGTGAGGATGGCAATGTCTTCCAGCATGGCCTTGCGGCGATCACCGAAGCCAGGTGCCTTGACCGCAGCCACCTTGACGATGCCACGCAGGTTGTTGACCACCAGGGTCGCCAGCGCTTCGCCTTCGATGTCTTCGGCAATGATCATCAACGGACGACCGGCCTTGGCCACGGCTTCCAGTACCGGCAGCAATTCGCGCACGTTGGAGATTTTCTTGTCGTGCAGCAGGATGTAGGGATTTTCCTGTTCCACCTGCATGGAAGACTGATCGGTAACGAAATACGGTGACAGATAGCCGCGATCGAACTGCATGCCTTCGACGGTTTCCAGCTCGTTTTGCAGGCCGGTGCCGTCTTCTACAGTAATCACGCCCTCTTTGCCGACCTTGTCCATGGCCTGAGCGATGATATCGCCGATTTCACTGTCGCCATTGGCGGACACGGTGCCAACCTGAGCAATGGCCTTGTTATCGACTACTGGCGTCGACAGCTTCTGAACTTCCTCCACTGCCTTGACCACGGCTTTGTCGATGCCGCGTTTCAGGTCCATCGGATTCATGCCGGCAGCAACGGCTTTCATACCTTCGCGCAGCATGGCCTGAGCCAGCACGGTGGCGGTGGTGGTGCCGTCGCCGGCGGTATCAGAGGTTTTGGAAGCAACTTCCTTGACCATCTGTGCGCCCATGTTTTCCAGGCGATCTTCCAGTTCAACTTCTTTGGCGACGCTGACGCCGTCCTTGGTTATAGTGGGGGCACCAAAGCTTTTTTCGATCACAACATTGCGGCCCTTGGGACCGAGTGTGACCTTGACAGCGTTGGCCAGTTTGTTGACGCCGCGCAGCATCTGCTGGCGGGCGTCTTCGGAAAAGCGGATTTCTTTAGCGCTCATGGTGAATGTTCCTCAAATCGTTGGTGTTAGGTAGATAAAAAGTCAGTGAAAGACACAATGCCGCGGCGCTTATTCGGCCACCGCCATGATGTCGCTTTCGTTCATGACCAGCAGGTTTTCGCCGTCAAGCTTGATCTCGGTACCGGCAAACTTGCCGAACAACACGTTGTCACCGACCTTGACGGCCAGCGGACGCAGTTCACCGTTATCCTGTGGCTTGCCCTCACCCACGGCGATCACTTCGCCACGGATTGGCTTCTCCTTGGCCGCATCGGGAATAACGATGCCGCCGG
>CAZHRH010000026.1:0-8508 GCA_964534475.1 uncultured Wenzhouxiangellaceae bacterium | reverse complement strand
ACTTCGCCACGGATTGGCTTCTCCTTGGCCGCATCGGGAATAACGATGCCGCCGGCTGACTTTTCTTCTTCTTCAAATCGTTTCACGATGACGCGATCATACAAAGGACGCAATTTCATGCTCGTCTCCTAAAAAAAGCTATACAAACAGAACAATACAGTCGTGGCTTAACAGCACGACGGGATTCCATAGTCATGTCGATGCCGTCGTCAGCCAGATGGCTGCCGACATGCGCTACGACGATGCTGGCAAATTGGGGGCTGGTGATGGCATTTCAAGCATGCCGATGAGATTCTGCAGTGCTTTTTGCTGTTGTGCTGTGTCGCCACTCTTGCAGATACCAGTGCAGCAACAACGGCAATGAGGCCAGCGTTTCGCGCAGGCGAATGGCGATGGCGATGGCAAACATCGGCTCGGCGCTGATTGACAGCAGCTTGCCGGCAGCCACAAATGTTCCTTCCTGTATCCCGATACGCGCTGGCACAACGAAGCTGACCGTTTTTACCAGGATCACCAGGCCGGTGATCATGGCGGCTTCAGTCGCTTTGACAGGCGTGCCAGACAGCCAGCCAATGAACATGATTTCCGGCACCATCAGCGCGCGTCCGCTCATGCGCAGCAACACCGACAGCGACAAGGTGCCGGGTTGTCGCCACAATTGCTGCAGCTCTTGCTGCGCCTTCTGGGTATCACTGGCCAGCACATTCCAGCCGCGCTGACGAAAACGTCGCCGCAGGCCATTGGCCAGGCGTTGCGAACCCAGCATCTGGGCTATGATGAAGGCCAGGATAATCACAGCCAGCACAACGCAGCCAATGACGCTGGCCAGCAACAACTCCTGATCCGTGGTGATTTGTGCCAGCATGACCAGTCCGATCAGCGACCAGCCCAGCGCCGACACTGCATGCAGACTCAAATCGACCATGCCGGCGGCCGTAGCGGCACTGCCGCTGACACCGCGCTTGACCAGATGCCGGGCTTTAATCAGGTCACCGCCGATAGCAAACACCGGCAGCAGATTGTTGATGGCGCTGGCGCTGGCGCTGGCATAGTAAGTATCGGCAAAGCGTGCCCGCTGAGCGTGTGCAAACAACAACTGCCAGGCGGCAGCATGGCTCAGCCACAACAATGGCTCCAGCAACAGCACCAGCAACAGCGCCCAGCCGGCCTGCTGCAGTGTCTGCCACAACAGCAAATAATCCTGCTGCCACAGAACGTACAGCAGCACCAGCAGTCCAAGCGACCAGCCAAACAGGTGTTTCAGGTTCATGCATGCGCCTTATCAGAGCCATCGATATTGTAGCGATTCGCTTTACCGCAGACGCGAGCTGCTGCATCAGTCGCGACATGCTGTGCCAAAATACAGGCATCGAATTCATTAATACAGGATTTTATCGTGACGCCAACACAACAGGATCAAGCCCTGCTGGTGCTGTGCACCTGCCCGGACCAGCCCTGCGCCGAGGAGCTCAGCAAGGGCTTGCTGCAGCAGCAACTGGCCGCCTGCGTACAGATCATGCCGGCGCTGATGTCAATGTTCTTCTGGGAGCAAAAACTTTGTCAGGAAAGCGAGCATTTGCTGGTCATCAAGACACTGGCGAAACACTGGTCGGTACTGGAACAGCAGTTACGCGAGCAACATCCGTATGAAGTGCCGGAAATCATTGCCATCGAGGCCGCTGCCGTGAGTCAGCCCTATCAGCAATGGCTGCAGCAGACGCTGCAGACAGAGTAAACCGCAGCGCCCAAATCATCCAACTAGCGATGTGCAAAAATCAGTCCATCCATTCACCGTGTATACATCAGCCAACATGACTAAAACCAGCAATATGCGTTATCTGATTCAGTCTGGCCGAGCTGCGCTATGGCTGTTCGTCGGGCTGTTCTGGCTGAGCTTCAGTCACGCAGCATCAGCGATTGATCCCGATGAACTGCTGGATGCCGAGGTGGCCTTCGCGCTCAGTGCGGAAGCTGTTAATCGTGAGCAGATCAGACTCAGTTGGGACATCGCCGACGGTTATTACCTGTATCGGCACAGTCTGAAGTTTGCCAGCGACGATGCCGAGGTCAGTGTTGGCAGTGCCGACATTCCCGCTGGCAAGGCCTACACGGATGAATTCTTTGGTGACGTGGAAACCTATCGCGACTCGCTGCAGGTGCTGTTGCCGGTGAAGGTGCCCGCTGCCGCCAGTGCGCTGACCTTGCAGGTGAATCACCAGGGTTGTGCCGATCTCGGCGTGTGCTATCCACCGCAGCGCACCACACTGCGCGTTGAGCTGCCGTTGCCGGCCATGTCAACACAGTCTGGCGCCAGCAATACTAACGCCGATCCGCTGGCCGCATTGCTGAACGGCAACGACAGCGGCAGTCTGCCGCTGCTGGATGATGCGCTGCCGGCAACGCAGGCATTCAGCTATGAAGCCATCGCCACCGATGCCACCACATTGCTTGTGCGCATGACACCGGCACCCGGTTACTACCTCTATCGCGACAAATTCCAGTTCAGCGTGGCCGAGCCCGGCATTGATGTACGGCTGGTCAATTTGCCACCGGGAACGCCCAAATTCGATGAGCACTTCGGCGATGTCAAGGTGTATGAGCAGCAGGTGGAAATCCCGCTCAGCCTGCAGCGCACGAACGCTGATGCAGGCAGCATTCTTCTGGCCGCCGATTTCCAGGGCTGCAAGGACCAAGGTATCTGCTATCCACCGATGCAGCGCCAGGTGCAAGTGGAACTGCCGCCAATGAGTGCTGCCGACCAGCGCGGTCAGCAGCTGCCAACGACGGGAGCCAGCCTGTCCGCTGCGGGCGACAGCGCAGCGCCGGTCCCGCAGGGCGATAGCGTCACCGACAGCGCTGGAGGAGAGACTGCTGCCGTGTCGGAACAGGATCGCCTGGCGGCGACGCTGACCGAACGACCGCTGTTTGCCATGCTGCTGTTTTTTGTTGCCGGCCTGCTGCTGGCGTTCACGCCGTGCGTGTTTCCGATGGTACCGATTTTATCCGGCATCATTGCCGGCCAGGGCGAGAACATCACCACCGGCAAGGCGCTGCTGTTGTCGGTGGTGTACGTGCTGGCGATGGCCATCACCTATGCCGCGGCCGGTGTCATTGCCGGTCTGTCCGGGGAAAACCTGCAGGCCGCGTTCCAGAATCCCTGGATCATCGGCAGCTTCAGCGCCGTGTTCGTGCTGCTGTCGCTGAGCATGTTCGGCTTTTATGAGCTGCAGTTGCCGCCTGCGCTGCAAGCGCGCCTGGCCAGCCTGAGCAACCGCCAGCAGGGCGGTACGCTGATCGGCGTGGCCATCATGGGTTTGCTGTCAGCTTTGATTGTCGGGCCGTGCGTGGCGCCGGCATTGATGGCAGCGCTGATCTACATTGGCCAGAGCGGCGATGCCGTGCTTGGCGGTACTGCGCTATTTGCTATGGCGCTGGGTATGGGTGTGCCGCTGATCATTTTCGGTGTCTCCGCCGGCAAGCTGCTGCCCGGTGCCGGCGCCTGGATGAACGGGGTCAAGGCATTTTTCGGCGTCGGTCTGCTGGCGCTGGCGATCTGGATGCTGGAACGCGTTGTGCCCGGCGGCATCATCATGCTGCTGTGGGGGCTGCTGCTGATCGCCAGCGCCGTCTATCTGGGCGCGCTGGAGCAGGTCGCCCACGGCTGGCCCAGGCTATGGAAGGCGTTGGGTGTGGTGCTGCTGCTGTTTGGCGGCATGCAGTTGCTGGGCTTTGCCACCGGCGGCGATGACTGGACGCGCCCGCTGCACAGTTGGCAGGCCAGATCTGTTGGTGCCCCTGCCAAGACCGGTCATGTGCAGTTTCAACGCATCAAGACGCTGGCGGATCTGCAGGCCCGGCTCGGCCAGGGGCGACCGGTGATGCTGGATTTCTATGCCGACTGGTGTGTCGAGTGCAAGCGCATGGAAAAGACCACGTTCGAAGATCCGGCGGTGCAGCAGGCGCTGGCCGGGGTGACCCTGCTGCAGGCCGATGTCACCGCCAACGATGCCGCAGACAAGGCCTTGTACCGGGCCTATGGTCTGATCGGACCACCGGCCATTTTGTTCTTCGACGCTGATGGCAACGAACTGCGCAACCGGCGCCTGATCGGTTATTTTGACAGCGAAGATTTCCTCAACCATCTGCAGCCGGTGCTTGCGGCGGCACAATGATCAGCAAAACCGGCACGGTGCGGGTGGGGCTGGCCCAGTTTGCCCCGGTCTGGCTGCAGCGCCAGGCCAGCATTGACAAACTGCTGCATATCATCGAACAGGCAGCAGCGCAGCAGGTGCAGATTCTCGCCACCGGCGAAGCCTGGCTGCCGGGCTATCCGTTCTGGCTGTCGTTCACGCATGCCAGCCGCTTCGAAGATGCTGCACAGAAACAACTGCACGCGCATTATCTGTCGCAGGCTGTCTGTATCGAGGCCGGTGATCTGCTGCCGCTGTGCCAGGCTGCTGCCCGCCATGACATGGCTATGGTCATCGGTATCATCGAGCGCCCGCGCGATCGCGGTGGCCACACGCTGTATGCATCTCGTGTGTGCATTGCTGCCAGTGGCGAGATTGTTTCGGTGCACCGCAAGCTGGTGCCGACTTACGAGGAGCGTCTGGCCTGGGGCGCCGGTGACGGCCACGGCCTGGTCGTGCATGACTGGCACGGCTTCACCGTCAGCGCATTGAATTGCTGGGAAAACTGGATGCCGCTGGCGCGCCAGTCACTGTATGCGCAAGGGGCCAACCTGCATTTTGCGCTGTGGCCCGGCAGTGCCAGCAATACCACTGACATTACCCGCTTCATCGCCCGCGAAGGACGCCAGTTCGTGGTCTCGGTATCCGCTTGCATGCGCGCAGACGATATCAGTGCGCAGTTACCGCTGGCCGACATGCTGCGCAGCCGGGCAGCGGATGTGCTGGCCAACGGTGGCTCCTGTGTCGCCGGCCCGGACGGTGAGTGGTTGCTGCCACCACAGACCGGCAGCGAGCAGTTGCTGGTGCAGGACCTGTGCCTGCAGCAGGTGCTGGCAGAACGGCAGAACTTTGATCCCAGCGGCCACTATGCGCGCCCGGACGTGTTCCGGTTGCAGCTCAATCGCCAGCGCCAGCAACTGCTTGGCGATGAAATCGACTGATCGGAACACGCGGCAGCACAGACTCAAACTGCTGCTCATCAACTCGGTTGGGTGCCGCCTTCTTCTTCCGCGTCGTTACTGATGGATATCGCCTGCAACAGACTGTCCAGGCGTTCATCGGCATCACTCATCTCCAGCAACACCTGTTGATCGTGAACCGACAGCGGCAGCAGATCGGCGAGGCGGAAACCCACCGTGGCGGCGTCATCGTAATCGCAGTTCTGCAGCATCGAGCGCAGATCGATGTCGTCACGATTGTCTGCTTGCTGCTGCAGCTTGCTGCCGATCTGCTCATGCAATTGCCGCAGCACATCCACCAGGATGGCATGTTGCGGCTGGATCGTGTGCGGTGCATCATCTGCCATCCAGGCCACGGCAGCCGTGATCAGACCATCATGGCGAACCCCGGTGGAGACGACCTGAAAGCGGCGGCTGCCGTGAGCGACCACACCGAGCAGACCATCGTCAGTGGTGCTGAAGTCGATGATATCCGCCGCCGTGCCGATCGTGGTCATGCGCGACTGCCGCGGTTGCTGATCAGCCTCAGCCTGATCGTTCTCATCCAGCAGCAGGCAGACACCAAACGGCGTCTGCTCGCGACTGCAGTCACGGATCATGTTCAGGTAGCGCGTTTCAAAAATACGCAGCGGCAGGATGCCGCCGGGAAACAGCACCGTGCGCAATGGAAACAGGGGTATGGTTTCAGGCCAGTTTTGCATAACGTCTCGGGGCATTGTCAAATCCGCCGTTGCTCATGAACACGATGTGTTGCGGTGACTGCTGCTGTTGCCACAGCCAGTCGAGCATGGCGTCGGTCGCGGTAAATGATTGTGTCGGCACCTGCAGTTCGTTCAGCACAGCACCAATGTCCCAGCTCAGATCCGCAGGGACGCGCAAAGCCACCAGGTCGGCGGCCGCCAATGCCGCCGCCAGTTGCTGCCGGTGCTCGCCGCTGCGCATGGTGTTGCTGCGCAGCTCCAACGCCACATGCAGCGGCGCTTTGCTGCCGATGCGCCGGCGCAGGCCGTCCAGCGTGCTGGCAATGGCGGTGGGATGGTGGGCAAAGTCGTCGTATACGGTCAGCGCAGCGTCGCGCAAAATGACTTCCAGCCGCCGCCGCACGCCCTGGAAATCAGCCAGTGCAGCAAGCGCCTGTGCCGGGCTGACCGCGACTGCAGCAGCGGCAGCAATCGCGGCGCAGGCGTTGAGCGCATTATGCACCCCGAGATGCTGCCAGTCCAGCGTGCCCACGGCATCGCCGCGATGCAGAAAACGCAGGCGCGATGCGTCCATGCTGTCGAGCACGACTTGCCAATCGCCGTACTGCTGGCCGAAGCCGCAACGATTGCTCCAGCAGCCCATATTCAGCACAGCATCCAGGTTGGCATCCTCGGCATTATGCACGATACAGCCATTGCCCGGCACGCAGCGCAGCAGATGATGAAACTGGTTCTGGATCGCGGCCAGTGACGGATAAATATCGGCATGATCATACTCCAGATTGTTCAGCACCAGCACATCCGGATGGTAGTGCACAAACTTGGCGCGTTTGTCAAAAAAGGCGGTGTCATATTCATCTGCTTCAATGACAAATGGACCACTGCCGGAGGCCGCCGAGTGCGCGAAATCCAGCGCCGCGCCACCGATCAGATAGCCTGGATCCAGCCCGGCATGACGCAGGATCTTGACCAGCATGGCGGTGGTCGTGGTTTTACCGTGGGTGCCGGCAACGGCGATCACCTGGCGCTGGTGCAGGTAATGCTGGCCCAGCCACTGCGGTCCGGAGATGTAGGGCAACTTGTGATCCAGCACATGCTCCACCGCCGCGTTGCCGCGACTGAGCGCATTGCCAATGATGACCAGATCCGGTGGCGGCTGCAGTTGCGCGCTGTCATAACCTTCGATCAGCTCGATATCCAGCGCCTGCAACTGCTCGCTCATCGGTGGATAGACATGCTCATCGGCACCGGTAACCTCATGCCCGGCAGCCCTGGCCAGCGCCGCGATGCCGCCCATGAAGGTACCGCAGATGCCAAGGATATGTATGTGCATCAGCTCGCCATGGTCTCCATGGCCGGCAGATACCAGGCTGCCAGCAGCATCTGGTGGATGGCAAACAGCGACACCGCGATCAGCATGGCCATGGCGAACGAGCGCTCGATGGCGTGGCGAATGATGTGTGCATCCACGACAAAACTCCAGCCAAACAGCAGCAACCAGGCGGTCACCAGCAATGGATTGGCCTGCTGCACGTCAGCCGGCAGGCTGCTTTCCAGCGCCAGCCCGAGCATGCCGAGCAGGCAGGCGCTGGCGAACAGGCTGAACAAGGTCTGCTGCAGCCGCTGCGACAGGCGCAGCGCCTGCAGCAACAGATACACGGCCACAGTGAGCAGCAACAAGCCCTGCAGCGCTGGCAACAATGCCGGCAGCGGGTTATCCTGCTGCGCATGACCGAGCGTCGCCAAAGCCAGATACAACAGCATGGCCAGGCCGGTGACGAGCGGCTGCGCCGGTGCATCGGCCGGCGTGGCGCGCAGCAGGCACAGATCAACAACGAATCGGAATAATGCGGAAAGCATGTTTACATGATGCCAGAATCCAGCCCAACATTGTCTGTCGATCAACGTCTGGATGCACGCGGCTGGCTGTGTCCACGACCGGTGATCGAGGCGCGCAGATTGCTGCGGGACATGGCCGCCGGCGCGGTGCTGGAAGTGCTGCTCACCGACCCGCACGGGCCACTCGACTTTGAAGTCATGTGCCAGCGCAGCGGCTACTGTCTGCACGCGATTGATGTGCTCACCACAGATGACCAGCATGAGCAGGTGTGGCGTGTTCTGCTAACCGCCTGATGCGACTGACAGCGGCAGCCATTCATCCAGCAGGTCATCGATGGCGCTGATGGCCTGCTGCAACTGCACCGGCTCCGGCAGCAAAGTGATGCGGAAGTGCCGCGTATCAGAGATATTGAAGCTGCTGCCCGGCACGATGAGGATGTGCTTTTGCTCCAGTAAACGGGCGGCAAAGGCGTGGTCATCGAAGCCATCCGTCGAGGCACAGCGGATCGACGGAAACGCGTACATGGCACCGGCCGGCGGCACCAGTTGCAGATACCTGGAGGCGGCTATGCTATCGATCACCGCGCGGCGTGCTTCATACAATCGCCCGCCCGGGGTGATGAGTTCGTTGATCGACTGGTAGCCACCGAGCGCGGTCTGCACCGCCCATTGCGTGGGCACATTGGAGGACAGCCGCAGCGCGGCGAGCTTTTCCACCGCCAGCCGATAATCCCTGCTGCGCTCGAGATCACCGGAAAACACCAGCCAGCCGACGCGCCAGCCGCACGCGCGCCAGATTTTTGACAGCCCGCCAAAAGA
>CAZHRH010000025.1:0-20275 GCA_964534475.1 uncultured Wenzhouxiangellaceae bacterium | reverse complement strand
TAATTAATCAGAGGTTCCTAAACTCTCCAGCTCATCCCAGCGCGCATAGTGGCGCTCCAGCTTACGGGTCAACTGCTGCATGTCCTGGGTCGCCTGCTGGACTTTGGCGCTGTCTTGCTGATAAAACGCCGGATCGCTCATGGTTGCGGTCAGTTGTGCCTGTTGCTGCTCCAGTATCTCGATCTGCTGGGGCAACTGATCCAGCTCGCGCTGCAGCTTGTAGCTGAGCTTGCGCGCGGATTTGTGTGCCGCTGCAGGCTTGCCGACGGCAGATTTCGCCGGCGCTTTGCCCGCCGCCGGGCCAGCGGTCTGCACTGACGCCTGCGACGGCCCGGCAACGCTGGCCGCAGTGCTGCCGCGCTGTGCCAGCCAGTCGTCGTAACCGCCGACATATTCATGCACCCGGCCGTCACCTTCAAACACCAGCGTGCTGGTCACCACCTGGTTGATGAAATCACGATCATGGCTGACCAGCAGCACGGTACCGCTGTAATCCACCAGCAGTTCCTGCAGCAGATCCAGCGTGTCCATGTCCAGATCGTTGGTCGGCTCGTCGAGCACCAGCAGATTCGCCGGTTTGGCGAACAGCTTGGCCAGCATGAGCCGATTGCGCTCGCCGCCGGACAGCACCGAGGCCGGCTGCCGGGCGCGCTTCGGCGGAAAAAGAAAATCATTCAGATAACCGATCACATGCCGCGACTGACCGTTGATGGTGACCGTGTCGCTGCCGTCGCCGACGTTTTCCTGCACCGTTTTCGCCGCATCAATCAGACTGCGATATTGATCAAAATAGGCGATCTGCAGATTGGTTCCCAGGCGGATGCTGCCGGCAGTCGGCTGCAGCTCGCCCAGCAGCAGCTTGATCAACGTGGTCTTGCCGGCACCGTTGGGGCCGATGATGCCGATCTTGTCACCGCGCAGGATGGTGGTGGTGAGCGGGCGAATGACAACATCATCAGCATCTGCACCGGGATAGGCGAATGCCGCCGCTTCCGCCTCGACCACGATCTTGCCGGAGGACTGGTGTCCCTGCATGCTCAACCTGGCGGTGCCCTGCTGCTCACGGCGTTGCGCGCGCTCGCGTCGCATCTCCTGCAAGGCGCGCACGCGACCTTCGTTGCGCGTGCGCCGGGCCTTGATGCCCTGACGAATCCAGCGTTCTTCCTCGGCCAGACGCTTGTCAAACAACGCGTTGTGCTTTTCCTCGGCCGCCAGCAACTGCTGCTTGCCGCTCAGATACTGATCATAATTGCCCGGCCAGTCGGTCAACTGGCCGCGATCCAGCTCGATGATGCGCGTGGCCAGACGGCGCAGAAAAGCGCGATCATGGGTAATGAACAGCAGGCTGCAGGAAGCATTCAGCAAAAACTCCTCCAGCCATTCGATGGCGGCGATGTCCAGATGGTTGGTGGGCTCGTCCAGCAGCAGCAAATCTGGATCGCTGACCAGTGCGCGCGCCAGCAGCACCCGTCGCTTCAGACCGCCGGACAATTGCTCGACGCGCGCTTCACCATCCAGGCTGAGCCTGGCCAGCGTGGTCTCGACGCGCTGATTGATGTCCCAGCCGCCGGCCGCCTCCAGCTCTTGCTGACAGCGTTCCAGTGCATCCAGCAGCGAGTGGTCACTGGCCACCTGATGCGACAGCGCATGGTATTGCTGCACCAGCCTGCCCGCGGCACCCAGACCATCGGCCACCACGTCAAACACCGAACCGGTCATGTTCTGTGGCACTTCCTGTTCCAGCCCGGCAATGCGCGCGCTGCGCACACCCACCAGCTCGCCTTCATCCGCCTGCAGCTCGCCGGCGATGACTTTCAGCAGGGTCGACTTGCCCTCGCCGTTGCGGCCGATCAGACACACCCGTTCGCCGTGATCGATGCTCAGTGAAAGACGATCCAGCAAGAGCTGGTCTCCAAAGGCCAGAGATACGTTTTGCAGCGAAATAATCGGCATGGAATGGGTACAAGCTTGATGATGATCGGGGCCACACGGGCCGGACGCCTATTGTACCTTGACAGTTTGTTCAGACTTGTTGAATCTGCGTTAGATTTGCTTGTCGGTGCCGGTATACTTATCGATTGCAAATGTTCAATCATCACCAAGGTCAGTAAACCCAATGAAAGCAACTCTAAACCGCCAGGCACAAGTGCAGGACTACTACGGCAGCGTTCTCACCGGCAGTGATGATCTGAAAACCAACGCCTGCTGCACCACGCTGGACATGCCGGTGCATATCAGCGCTATTCTCGGCGACATTCATGACGAGGTGCTGGCGCGCTATTACGGCTGCGGCCTCAGCGTGCCCGATGCGCTGAGCGGATGCACAGTGCTTGATCTTGGCTGTGGCTCCGGCCGCGACGTTTATCTGGTATCGCATCTGGTCGGCGAGCACGGCGCGGTGGTCGGTGTTGACATGACACCGGAACAGCTCGCCGTGGCCAACGCACATGTGGATTATCATCGCGAAAAGTGGGGTTATGCCCGCAGCAACGTGCGCTTTGTGCAGGGCGATATCGAACGCCTCGATGCGCTTGATCTGCCGGACGATCATTTTGATGTCATCATCTCCAACTGCGTGATCAATCTGGCCAGCAACAAGCGTGCGGTGCTGGAACAGGCCTACCGGCTGCTCAAGCCCGGCGGCGAGATGTATTTTTCCGACATTTACTGCAACCGGCGCATACCGGCACAATTGCAGCAGGATCCGGTATTGTGGGGAGAGTGTCTGGCCGGCGCGCTGTACAGCAACGATTTCGAGAATCTGGCCCGCACGACGGGTTTTGCTGATCCGCGCGTGGTCGAGGCCGAAGCGCTGCAATTGACCAATACCGAGGTGGCCGCCAAGCTGGACGGTTTTATGTTTCGCTCGGTGACCTATCGCCTGTTCAAACTCGACGCGCTGGAAGCCGGCAACGAGGATTACGGCCACGCCGTCACTTACCGCGGCACTATCCCGCACTGCCCGGATAGATTCGTGCTGGATGAGCAACATCACTTTGCCAGTGGCGAACGGGTGCGAGTATCCGGCAACAGCTACCGCATGATTGCTGCCAGCCGCCTGGCCGAACACTTTATGCTGGAAGGCGATTTCAGTACCCATCTGGGCGCGTTCCAGGCCACTACCGCAGCCAGTGCCGCCGCTCCTGCCACAGCCGCTGGCGAAGCAAGCTGCAAACCGGCACGCAAAACCTGTTGCTGAGGCTTTGAAATTATCATGTCTGCCGTTATACCCCTGAAATTCACCGATCCCGAGCAAACCGCCAGCGGCCAGCCACGTGCAGTGGTTGCACCCGGCAGACTGCAGACGCTGTGGATCAACACCGGCACGCTGTGCAATCTGGCCTGCGTCAACTGCTACATTGAATCAACTCCCAGCAACGACCGCCTGGTCTACATTGACGACCAAGAAGTCGCCGCTTATCTGGACGAGATTGAGCGCGAAAACATGGGCACCGAAGAAATCGGTTACACCGGTGGCGAGCCGTTCATGAACCCTTATTTCATGCGCATGCTGGAAGATTCGCTGGCGCGAGGCTACCGCGTCGTGGTGCTGACCAACGCCATGCGCCCGATGCAGAAGTGCGCTGATGCGCTGCTGGCCCTGCAGCGGCAGTATGGGGCGCAACTGCAGGTGCGCGTTTCCATCGATCACTACACCCGGCATCTGCATGAGACCGAGCGTGGGCCGAGAGCCTGGCAGCCGATGCTCGACGGCTTGCGCTGGCTCAGCGAGCACGGCTTCAACCTGTCCGCTGCCGGCCGCACGCAGTGGGGCGAAGACCTGGCCTCGATGCGCAGCGGTTATCGGCGCTTGTTTGCAAGTCATGCCATCGCCATCGACGCCGATGATGAAAACGCGCTGATACTGTTCCCGGAAATGGACGAGCATGCCGATGTGCCCGAGATCAGCAGTTCCTGCTGGAACATTCTCGGCGTACGCCCCGAAGACATGATGTGTGCAAGCTCGCGCATGGTCGTCAAGCGCAAGGGCGACACGCAGCCGGTGGTGGTGTCGTGCACCCTGCTGCCCTACGATTCGCAATTCGAAATGGGACACACGCTGGCCGAATCGTGGCGGCCGGTCAGTCTCAACCATCCGCACTGCTCACGCTTTTGCGTGCTGGGTGGCGGTAGCTGTTCGCAGGGCTGATCGATATGCTCGCAGCCTGACAGTCATTGTCATCTCGCATAGCTTTTAGCTGCGAGCAGAGGGATATCATCGCAAACCGTGATTCAGGTCTGGCCCACACACAGTTGCATCAATGCAGCAAACAGCGACAGCAATAGCGGACTTAACACAGCATATCGATCATAAGCAGACTGAAGTCATCGTACCCCCACCCCAACCCTCCCCCGCTACGCAGGGGAGGGAGTTGTCCGCCGCAGCCGGGGCAACACACTGCAGCCTCCCAACCCGCTGCAGCCTCCCAACCCGCTGCAGCCTCCCAACCCGGTGCAGCCTCCCAATACTCTCTCGCTTGCCAACACTCTCTCGCTTGCCAACGATCTCTTGCTTCGCTGCGGAGGTGGTCGAACCGCACCATCCAGATTCTATGCAGCGCAACAACATAGTCAAGCTTAGGCTGTCATCTCGCATAAACTTTAGCAGCGAGCGGACAGTCCGGACCACAACAGAAATGCCATGTCCAGGCTATCATTCCGAAGTGCCTTTAGCTGCGAGCGCAGCGAGCGGAGAGATCTCAAGACAACCAAGCACATACATTCTGTAACCGATACGAAATCCGACCCGTAAAACCATCCGCAACGGCCGCCACCAACCCATGCCCGGCAGCCAAACTTCGCCCACCCCCCTCCCCTGCGTAGCGGGGGAGGGCCGGGGTGGGGGCACCAGCAGCCCTGTCATCCCGAATAGCCTTTAGCTGCGAGCAAAGCGTCGCAGGCAGCGAGCGGAGAAAGCTCATCAAAAACCGAGATTGAAAAACTGATGCGAACTCGCATCACGGCAGAAATCGCTAAAACAGCATCGCTTACACGATGCCGGAATCTTTCCAGCCGGAGGTAATCGGGTAGCGCCGGTCGCGACCGAACGCGCGGGCGGTGATGCGGATGCCGGGTGCGCCCTGGCGACGCTTGTATTCATTTTGCAACACCAGGCCGGCAATCTGGCGCACTTCGGCTTCGTCAAAACCAGCCGCGACAATGTCGGCAATGGACCAGTCCTGCTCGACATAGTACTGCATGATCTGATCGAGTCGATCATACGGCGGCAGCGAGTCATCATCGCGTTGATCCGGCGCCAGCTCGGCCGACGGCGGGCGCTCGACAACACCCTGGGGAATCAGCATGCCCTGACGGTTGCGCCAGTTACACAACTGATACACCAAGGTCTTGCTGGCATCCTTCAGCGGCGCAAAACCGCCGCACATGTCGCCGTAAATGGTGCAATAACCGGTCGCCAGTTCGCTTTTATTGCCGGTCGCCACGAGCATGGCACCGCTGTCGTTGGAAATGGCCATGAGCAAGATGGCGCGGGCACGCGCCTGGATGTTTTCATCGGCCAGACCGCAGATAGCGCCATAGTTGTCTGCCAGCAAATCCACCGCGTCGTCGTGCAGGCGGGCAATTGGAATCTCGTGGAGTTTGCCACCGGCAAGCTGCACCTGCTCAGCGGCCAGATCCAGACTGAGCTGGCTGGTATGCTGCGACGGTAAAGCCACGGCAATAACATTATCAGCACCGATCACATCAGTCAGCAGCGCATAGCAAAGTGCGGAATCAATGCCCCCGGAAAGCCCGATCACACAGCGGCTGAAGCCGTTCTTGCGCAGGTAATCCCGCAAGCCCAACTGCAGCGCCTGGTAAACTTCAACCAGGTCCTGCGGCTGCTCATGAGCAACTGTTTCACTTTCTGCAGTTTCGGCTTCGGCACACTCAGCCACGCCGGCCACCTGTTGCCAACCGGGCGTTGCAGCAGAGAAATCCGCACACACCAGTCCGGCCTCGCAATGTGCTGCGCACAAAGTGGCATGCTGATCGGCCAGAAACAGCGAACGACCATCGAACAACAGCTCATCCTGACCGCCGACCTGGTTGCAGTAAGCCATCGGCAAACGGGTTTCATGGATGCGCTCGCCCAGCGTTTGCAGCCGTCGCTGATGCTTGCCGCGCCGATAGGGTGAAGCATTGGGCGTGAGCAGCAACTGGGCACCGGCCTGCAGGGCCTGTCGCATCGGACCTGGCTCCCAGCAATCCTCACAGATTACCACCGCGCAGCGACAGCCATTGACGTCGACCACCAGCGCCTGATTGCCGGCGCTGAAGTAACGTTTTTCATCGAAAATGGCGTAATTGGGCAGACACTGTTTGTGGTAGCGCCCCAGCAGCAGGCCATTGCGGATCCAACTGACCGAATTGTACAACTTATCGTGTTCCTGCCAGGGATGCCCCAGCAGCAGATCAATGCCGCTGACCTGTGCGATCACTTCGGCGACCACATCGTGGGTGCGTTTCATGAAGCCGGGCCGCAGCACCAGATCTTCTGGCGGGTAACCGGTCAACGCCAGCTCCGAGGTCAACAGCACGTCGGCACCAAGCTCGTCGCGCGCTTCGCGCATGGCAGCCAGGATCAGATCACGGTTACCGCTGATGTCACCGATGGTGACATTGAGCTGTGCCATGGCGACGCGGATACCGGTTTTTACGCTTGCAGAGGTCATTGGTCTCTCAGTGGGTATTGTCTGCAGACAGGCTATTTTTCGCCTGCAAGCAGGCTGCTACAGGGGTTCCGGGCAGTTGTCGGATGCGCTGCGCTGGTCCGTCATGGCAGAACTTGAACAGATTCAGCCTAGCAGTTTGGCCATGGCCTGACCGAGTTCCGCCGGTGAGCGCACGGTGCTGACACCGGCTTGTTCCAGCGCTTCATACTTGGCCTCGGCGGTGCCTTTGCCGCCGGCAATGATGGCACCGGCATGACCCATGCGCTTGCCCGCCGGGGCGGTCACGCCGGCAATGTAGGCCACCACCGGTTTGTTCACTTCGGCGGCGATGAATGCAGCGCCCTGCTCTTCGGCGTCACCACCGATCTCGCCGACCATGATGATGCCTTCGGTGGCTGCATCGTCATTGAACAACCGCAGGCAATCAACAAAATTCATGCCGTTGATCGGATCACCACCGATGCCGATGCAGGTGGTCTGGCCGAGCCCGGCCTGGGTGGTCTGGTAAACAGCTTCGTAGGTGAGCGTGCCGGAACGCGACACCACACCGATCTTGCCGGGCATGTGGATCTGCGCCGGCATGATACCGATCTTGCACTCACCTGGCGTGATGATGCCGGGACAGTTGGGTCCGATCAGGGTGCTGTCGGGATAATCGCGCAGCGCCGCCTTGACGCGCAGCATGTCCAACACCGGAATGCCTTCGGTGATGCAGACGATCACCTTGATGCCGGCATCGGCCGCTTCCAGAATGGCATCGGCGGCAAACGGCGGCGGCACGAAGATGACCGAGGCATCGGCTTCGGTCTCGGCAACGGCTTCCCGCACGGTATTGAACACCGGCAGATCCAGGTGCGTACTACCCCCCTTGCCGGGGGTCACGCCACCAACCACGTTGCTACCATAGTCAAGCGCCTGGCGCGAATGAAAGGTACCCTGGGAGCCGGTGAAGCCCTGGCAGATGACCCGGGTATTTTTATCGATCAATACGCTCATGCCTGCTCTCCTGTCTGCCCGGCCGCAGCAACGGCTTTGCGCGCGCCATCGTTGAGATCGTCGGCGACGATGACGTTAATGTCGCTGTCCTGCAGCATCTGTTTGCCCTGATCGACGTTGGTGCCTTCCAGCCGCACCACCAGCGGCACGTTGATATCGACCTCCTTGGCCGCGTTGATGATGCCTTCGGCGATCAGGTCACAACGCACGATACCACCGAAAATATTCACCAGAATGGCCTGCACGCGGTCGCCGGCGAGAATGAGCTTGAACGCTTCCTGCACGCGCGCGGCATCAGTGCCACCGCCGACATCGAGGAAATTGGCCGGATCACCGCCGTTGAGTTTGATCACGTCCATGGTCGCCATGGCCAGTCCGGCACCATTGACCATGCAGGCGATATTGCCATCCAGCGTGACATAGTTCAGATCATGCTTGCTGGCGGCCAGCTCCACCGGGTCTTCCTGACTTTCATCGCGCATCTCGGCCAGCCGCGGATGGCGAAACAGCGCGTTGCTGTCGGCATTGATCTTGGCATCCAGCGCGACCAGATCGCCCTTGCCGTCAATGATCAGCGGATTGACCTCGACCAGACTCAAGTCCTTGTCCAGCATCAACTTGTACAAGGACTGCATGATGCGCACCAACTGGTTGGCTTGCTTGCCGTTCAGGCCCATGCCAAAACCGACCTGGCGCGCCTGATAATCCTGCAGACCGGCGGCATTGTTGACGCGCACCTGGATGATTTTTTCCGGCGTATCCTTAGCCACCTGTTCGATGTCCACGCCACCCGCGGCCGAGCCCATGAACATGACACAGCGATTGGCGCGGTCAATCAGCACGCTGAGATACAACTCCTGATCAATATCGGTGGCTTCCGCCACCAGCACCTGACTCACCGGCATAGCCAGGCCGCCAGTCTGATAGGTGGTGATTTTCATGCCCAGCATGTTTTCGCTGACCGCGCGCACTTCGTCTAGACTACGCACCAGCTTGACGCCGCCGGCCTTGCCGCGACCGCCGGCGTGCACCTGCGCCTTGATCACCCAGTTGTCACCGCCGACCGCTTCTGCTGCTGCAACCGCGGCATCGGCTGTGTCTGCGACTTTGCCGGCCGGCACAGGAATGCCATACTGGCTAAACAGCGCTTTAGCCTGATACTCATGAAAATTCATTGCTTCTCGCCTGTTGTGGAAACCCGTATTGAGCAGCAGATAGGACAACCTGCCTAATCGATCATTTTAAGCAATACAGGCGCATTTATCCATGTCTGCCATGGTGCCGGGTATGTTTAGCATCTCATCCGGAGCGCAACAGCTCGTTGATGCTGGTTTTTGCGCGCGTGGCCGCATCCACGCGCTTGACGATGACCGCGCAATACAGCGAGTGGCTGTTGTCTGCCGCCGGCAGACTGCCGGAAACGACCACAGCACCGGCAGGAACATGGCCGCGCAGGATCTCGCCGCTGGCACGATCGTAGATTTTCGTCGACTGGCCGATAAACACGCCCATGCCGATGACCGCACCGGCCCCAACCCGCACGCCTTCCACCACTTCCGAGCGGGCACCGATAAAGCAATGGTCCTCAATGATCGTCGGGCTGGCCTGCAACGGCTCCAGCACACCGCCGATGCCGGCGCCGCCGGAGATGTGCACATTGCTGCCGATCTGGGCACAGGAACCCACCGTGGCCCAGGTATCGATCATGCTGCCGGCACCAACATGGGCACCAATGTTGAGATAACTCGGCATCAATACAGCATCGTCAGCAACGTGCGCCCCCCGCCGCACCACCGCCGGTGGCACGATGCGTGCATTGCAGCCTTCCAGCTCCATCGGGTTGACAAAGCGCAGCGGCACCTTGTCCTGGCAATAGCTGCCAGCCCCGGGCATAACGCTGTTATCGCGCACGCGGAAATACAGCAATATGGCCTGCTTGATCCACTCATGCACCTGCCAATTACCCTCATCATCAGGTTCTGCCACGCGCAAGTGACCCTGTTCCAGCAACTCAAGAATCTGCTCCAATGCACCGCTGAGTTCGCCCGGCACCGAGTTGCTGCTGAGGCTATGGCGCTGCGGCCAATGTCGAGAGATCACTTGTTCCAGTTTGCTTGAAGGGTGCATCGATTAGTCCTTGTTGCTGGTGCAGGCAGCCACATGGTGTGCTGCCAGGCAGTCATGCAGCGCTTTGCGCAATTGTTCGCGCTGCTGTTTCCGCAGCGGTTTGTCCTCATAGTCGGACAACAGAAAGATATCTCTCACCTGTTCACCGTAGGTGGCGATGCGCGCATCGTGTAAGCGAATGTGCTGCTGCAGCAGCGTCAGCGCGATCAGCGACAGCAGTCCGGGCCGATCGGTACAGCCTATTTCCATTACCGTAAGCTGCTCGTGCAAGTGCAGCTCAAAGGGGTGGATATCATCATCGCGCTGCGCCTCGGTAAAGATGATTTCGGCATCGGTAATGAATTCGCGCAAACGTCTTGGCACGGTAAAGTCAATGCGCGCCGGAACATCTCGTTGCGACAATGCCTGCTGCAGACGCTGCTGCAAACGCTGGCTGTCATTGGCGCTCAGCGGTCGGCCATCCACGCCGACCAGTTGGAACAGATCCACCGCCAGCGGCGTGGCATCCAGCGTGTGCAGTATGCGCGCATGGTAAATGTTCAGACGCATGCGATCGAGCACGCTCATGACGCTGGCAAAAAAGCCGTCATAGCTGGGGGCAATCAGCAGCACCGCGGTGACATTTTCCGCGACCAGCGTGCGCAGGCGTATGATCGGTGTTGTTGCTGTCGCCGCGCCCTGTCGCGCAGGCAAATGTTGTGCCAGCCAGTGCAGCTCGTCATTGTCCAGCCGCAGAAAACTGTGTTGCGGCAGTCTGGCGATGAAATCCAGCGCCTGCTGTGCCGGCATACCCTGACCAATCATTTCACTGTAGAGCAGTCCACGGGTTTCGCGGATCACCAGTGAGCGCGGCAGCGGTCGTTGCAGACCACGCTGCAGTGCGTTGCTGGTGGCCTCATATAGATTCCACAGCAGACTGTCCTTCCAGGAGTTCCACAACGAGGGGTTGGTGGCGGCAATGTCGGCCACGGTGAGCAGATAAAGATAATCCAGTCTGCGTCTGGAACCTGTTTCGCGGGCGAATTGCTGAATCACCTCGGGATCACTGATGTCACTATGTTGCGCTACGCGCGACATCAGCAGATGCTGCTGCACCAGCCAGGCCAGCAACTCGACATCATCCGGCGGCAATGGCAGCTGCTGGGCAAACTCACGCATGCAAGCTGCCCCCAACTCGGAATGATCGCCGCCCTGACCTTTGGCAATGTCGTGAAACAGACCGGCCAGATACAACAGTGCCGGCCGCTCGACGCGGGCAAACACCTCAATGGCATGGGCAAACTGTTCTGGGTATTTGGCATAGGCAAAGCGACGCAGATTGCGGATCACGAACAGCGTGTGCTGATCCACTGTATAGACATGAAACAGGTCGAATTGCATGAGACCGCTGACTTTACCGAATGCGGGCAGCAATCTTGCCAGCAGACCATAGCGAGCCATGCGCGAAAGCTGCGCATAGACGCCGTTGGGATGATTCAGAATGCGCCAGAAAATCTGCCGAGCCTGGGTGCTGTCACAGCAGTCATCATCATGGCTTTGCAGCGCCTGCTGCAGCAGGCGAATGGTGGTCGCACGCACACCCTTGATGTGCTTGTGATCCTGCAGCTTAACAAACACTTCCATGATCGCCAGTGGCCGCTGCACAAAAACATCGTCGCTTTGCACCTCCAGGTATCCGTTGATGACCTGGAATTCATCATCCAGTGCGTACACCGATTGCCCGGCATCATCAGCAAACGACTCCCTGAGCTGTTGCAACAGGCGCTCGTTGAGCCGCTCCAGTTGCGTCACGGTGCGAAAATAGGCCTGCATGAAAGCCTCAACCGCGGCGTTGACGCTGGCATTGGTCTGATATCCGAACAGCGCTGCGAGCTGCTTTTGCTGGGCAAACAGCAAGCGCTCTTCGGCACGCTCAGCCAGGCTGTGATTGGCCCAGCGCACGCGCCAGAGAAAATCCCGCCCATCCAGCAGTTGCTGATATTCTGCGGCATGCAGGAACTGCTGTGACAACAGTGTTTGCAAATCGGCGCTGCCGAAACAGCGTTGACAGATCCAGGCAATGTTCTGGATATCCCGCAGCCCGCCCGGCCCTTCTTTGACATTGGGCTCCAGCCGATAGGCGGTGTCATCGAAATCCGCATGCCGCTGGTCCTGCTCGGCCATCTTGGCGGCGAAAAACCGCTGTGGCGGCCAGTGCCGCTCCAGGGTTTCCTGCAGTTGCTGTTGCAATGCATGAAAACGCTGGTCGTCACCACACAGGAAGTGCGCTTCCATGAGACTGGTCAAAGTTACCACGTCACGTTCGCATCTGCTCAGCGTCTGGCCAATGCTACGCACGCTGTGTGCCACTGCCAGTCCGGCATCCCAGCACTGGCTGATGAAGTGCTCAATCACTGTGCTGGCGATCGAGTCGCTGTCGTCGTCCAGCAACAGCAGATCGATATCCGAGTAGGGATGCAGTTCCATGCGGCCGAAACCGCCCACCGCAATCAGGGCCAGGCGTTGTCCGGAGGGGTCGTCCTGGCGCGCGAGACTGGCCTGCCACAGCAGGCGAATGATGTCGGCCACATGCTCGGCACGCTGTTGCACCAGCGGTTGCATGGGCTGCTCGAACGAGCGTGCAAACTGCTGCTCCTGAACCTTCTCGAGCCACTGCAGGTGGGCGGCGCAGCGCTGCGGCAGCGCGTCGCAAGTCACCGCATCAACTTCTGCACTCAATAACGGCAGCGAAGTTTGCAGCGTGGCGGATTCAGGATCGTGCACTGGAGCCGGCGGCGCGCGCAGCGATCAGATCAAAGCTCGCCACGCTGGGTCAGCACTTTGCGTCCATCAGCCAGCACGGCAATGGTGTGCTCCCATTGCGCTGACAGGCTGCGATCGCGTGTCTTCACGGTCCACTGATCTGACATCATGCGCGTATGCGGCTTGCCCAGATTGACCATCGGTTCAATCGTGAACACCATCCCCTCGCGCAGCTCCAGGCCCGTACCGGGTCGGCCATAATGCAGCACCTGCGGGTCCTCATGGAACACCTTGCCGATGCCGTGGCCGCAGTATTCGCGCACCACCGAACAGCCCTGGGATTCAACATAAGTCTGAATGACGTGGCCGATATCCCCCAGCCGTGTGCCCGGGCGCACCAGCTCGATGCCCTTGCACATGGCGCTGTGAGCGATTTCGCACACCCGCCGGGCGCGTAGCGGTACATCACCGACATAGTACATTCTGCTGGTATCACCATGCCAGCCATCCTTGATCACGGTGATGTCGATGTTAATGATGTCGCCATTTTTCAGCACTTTGTCGCCGGGAATGCCATGACAGACGACGTCATTGACCGAGGTGCAGATGGATTTCGGAAAGCCTCGATAATTCAACGGTGCCGGGATCGCCTGCTGCTGCACGGTGATGTATTCATGACAAATGCGATCCAGCTCGCCGGTGGTCACACCCGGCTGCACATGCTCAGTAATCATGTCCAGCACATCGGCGGCCAGTTGTCCGGCCACTTCCATGGCCTCGATCTCGTGAGCGGTTTTGATAATAACGCCGTGACGTTTATCCAGCATGGGTATCTCTTAGGTTCAGAAGTGAATGCATGAAGCCGTGCCTTTTGGCACAGGCCACAACAAACCATTGTAACGATAATGGCGTCTATATTCAGAATATTCCAGCCGGAGCGAGGAAAAACGCGTACTCAGCGCCTCTTCCAACTCAGTTTCCGGACAACTGACCAGGATCATGCAGTGATACAACAGCTTAAGACAGTCCAGACTCACGCTGCAAACGCAGACGGAGCCGATATTATGAGTGCTGAGGAAGCCATCAAACCACCCTTGTGGCGGCGCGTCCTGCTGCCGGTGAGCATTTTGTTGCTCGCCATCGGCACGGCGATACTTTTGGTCGTGTTGCGTCCCGATCCGCCCGCCAATGACCCACCACCCATCGCGCAACTGGTGGAGACGATGACAGTGCAAGCCGGTCCGGTAAGCTACACGATCAACTCTCAGGGCACCGTGCGACCACGCACTGAAACCACGCTGGTATCAGAAGTCACCGGCAAAGTGGTCAAAATGTCAGACAACTTTGTCGTTGGTGGTTTCTTCAACGCCGGCGAAGAGTTGCTGCGCATTGACCAGAGCGATTACCAGGCTGCGCTGATCAGCGCCGAAGCCAATCTGGCCAGCGCCGAGGCCACGCTGGCTGAAGAGCAGGCGCGCTCGGAACAGGCGCTGAAAGATTGGGAAAATCTTAATATGGTGACCGGTCGCGAAGGCCGTGAACCCAGCCCGCTGGTGTTGCGCAAGCCGCAATTGGCACAGGCGAAAGCCTCGGTACGTGCCGCCGAAGCAGCGCTGATGCAGGCGCGGCGGGATCTGGAGCGCACCAGCATCAGCCTGCCCTACGCCGGCATCGTGCGTACACGCTCCACCGACATTGGCCAGTTTGTCAGTGTTGGCACGAATCTTGGCTCTGCCTTTGCCATCAATGTGGCCGAGGTGCGGCTGCCGTTGACCGACGAACAGCAGAGTTATCTCATCCTGCCCGACTCCGCCATACAAAGCAGTGACGACCAGTCTGCGCCCAGCGTGCGGCTGAGCGCGCGGGTCGGCAACCGCACACACCACTGGGATGCACAGATCGTGCGCACCGAAGGTCAGGTCGATGAAGCCACGCGCATGATCTACGCCATCGCCACGGTGCCCGACCCCTATGGCCGACTGGGCATGCAAAGATCTGCACCACTGACCATAGGTACTTTTGTCCAGGCCGAGATCGATGGCATCAGCGTCGACAAGGTCATAGCACTGCCGCGCGCACTGCTGCGCGAAGATGGTACCGTGCTGATTGCCACAGACAGCAACGAGCTGGCCATACGCGAGGTGGAAGTTGACCGCGCCACAGCCGAAACCGCATTCATCAGAGCCGGTCTCAATGACGGCGATCGTGTCGTGACCACCGCAGTTACCACCCCCATTCCCGGCACGCCGCTGCGCATGCTCGACAGCAATGCCGATGATACGCTGATGGATATCGAGAATCTGGCCGATGCCGAGACACTAAACAATGGCACAGCACAAACCGGCAAAGCCGGAACTGACAATGATCAAGCAAGCAGCATTTGAGGCCAGACATGATGAATGAACAGACACAGCAAGGCTGGTACGCCGGCATTATTGCCTGGTTTGCGCACAACCCGGTGGCTGCCAACCTGTTGATGGCAAGCCTGATCGGTGCCGGACTGTGGTCGGCAATGGCGGTCAAAAAGGAGACCATGCCGAGCATTGATCCGAACAACATCAGCATCCGTGTGCCATTCAATGGCGCCACACCCGGCGAAGTGGAAGAAGGCGTACTGATCAAGATCGAGGAAGCCATACAGGACATCGAAGGCATCGACAAACTGACCTCGTATGCGCGCGAGAGCAGCGGCACGGTGAATGTCAGCGTGCTGCAGGACTATGACGCCGAGGCCATCCTCAACGATGTCAAGCTGCGCGTCGACGGCATCTCCACGTTTCCGGCAGAAACCGAGGAACCGGTGATCAGCAAAAGCCAGTGGACCAACGAAGTCATGTGGATTTCAGTGTTCGGTGATGTCAATGAACGCACGCTGAAAGAATTTGCCAAGCAGATCCGGAATGAACTGGTGCAGCAACCCGGCGTCACCCGGGCTGAGGTGGTCGGTGGCCGAGATTATGAAATCAACATCGAGGTCAGCGAACAGACCCTGCGCAAATATGATCTGACCATGGACGAGGTCGCCAGCGCGGTACGGCGCAGCTCACTGGATTTATCCGCCGGCAGCATCGAATCTTCCACCGGTGACATTCTGCTGCGCACCCAGGGTCAGGCTTATACCGGCGTCGAGTTTGAAAAAATTGTCTTGCGCAGCAACCCGGATGGTTCCACCATTCTGCTGGGAGACATTGCCAACATTGACGATGGCTTTGTGGATCGGGATCGCTATGTGCGGCATAACGGTCAACCGGCGATTGCTCTGCGGGTCATGTCAGTGGGTGATCAAAGCGAACTGCAGATTGCCGAATCGGTACGCAACTATCTGGCGAAGAAACGCCCAACCCTGCCCAGCGGTATTGGCGTGGAATCCTGGGCGGATGCATCGTTTTACCTGCGCGATCGGCTGCAGATGATGAATGGCAACCTCATCAGCGGTGCCATTCTGGTGTTTTTGATGCTGTCGCTGTTTTTGCGGCTGAAACTGGCGTTCTGGGTCATGGTGGGTCTGCCGATTGCCTTTCTCGGCACCCTGTGGCTGATGCTGATGATGGGTATATCGATCAGCATGATCAGTCTGTTCGGTTTTATCCTGGTACTGGGGATTGTCGTCGATGACGCCATCATCATCGGTGAGAGCGTATACACCAAAATTCGCAAGGACGGGCACAGCGTCGATAATGTGGTCGCCGGCACCATGGAAGTGGCAGTACCGGCCACCTTCGGCGTGCTCACCACGGTGGCGGCTTTTCTGCCCATCGTCATGATCAGCGGCATCATGGGTCAGTTCATGTCGCCGATCGGCTGGGTGGTCATATTCGCTCTGATCTTCTCGCTGGTGGAATCCAAACTGATACTGCCGGCGCATCTGGCGCATATGCAGATCAAGCCGATCAACGAACAGCCGAAGAACTTCTGGCAACGGCTGATGCATGGTTTATTGCGAGTGCAACAACGTTTCGCCGGCGGTCTGCACCGTTTTGTGGACAACCACTTCGTGCATTTCGTGCGCAAGGCGGTCATCAATCGCTACCTGACCATCTCCATATTCATGGCGGTGATGATTCTGATACTCGGCCTGATTGGCGGCGGTTTCTTGCGCGTGGTGTTTTTCCCGGAATGGAAAGGTGATTTTATCCGCGCCAATCTGGAGATGCGCGAAGGCACGCCGGCAGAAAATACCCACCGGGCGCTGGAGCGTATGACGGCGGCACTCAATGCCACCGATGCTGAGCTGAGCGAACAGAACGGACTACAACCGGGTGCGCTGGTGAAAACACAGTTCACCTGGTCCGGCTCGGACACTTCCGGCACCATGATCATTGAACTCAGCGATGCCGCGACCAGGCCGGTGGAGGTGACGGAAATCAGCAGCCTGTGGCGCGATAAAATCGGCGAAATCGCCGGTGCTCGATCGCTCAACGTCTCTTCTGAAGACGGCCCCGGCGGCGGTGCTGCCGTGAGCTTCAATCTGGTCGGCAGTGATCTCGAACAACTGCGCGCGGCAGCCACCGAGCTGACCGAGAAGCTGCGCGGCTACGAGGGTACTTTTGATGTGCAAAACAGCTACGAGGGCGGCAATCGCGAGGTCAGGCTGGACATCAAGCCCGAGGCGGAAGCACTCGGTTTATCGCTGACCAACCTGGCCACGCAGGTGCGCCAGGCCTTCTTCGGAGCCGAAGCACAGCGCATCCAGCGCGGTGAAGACGAAGTCAGGGTGATGGTGCGCTATCCGAAATCCGAACGCGAATCGATTGGCAATCTGGAGCAGATGCGCATCCGTACTCCGCAGGGCGATGCGGTGCCGTTCGCCAGTGTCGCCGACATTCAACTCTCTTCCAGTCCGACCGTGATACGTCGCTACAACCGTGAACGCGCCATCGCGGTATCGGCCGAAGTCGACAAGTCTCTGGCCGAACCGGGCAAGATTGCCAGCGATGTCCGGCAAAACATCATCCCGGCACTGTTTGCCAAGTATCCCAACGTATCACTGCGGCTGGATGGTCAGACCGAAGATCAGGGTGAGCTGCAGCGCGAGCTTGCCGGCGGCTTCTTGTTTGCAGCGTTCCTTATCTTTGCCCTGCTGGCGATCCCGCTGCGCTCCTACCTGAAGCCGCTGTTGATCATGGCGGTGATTCCATTCGGCATGATCGGCGCCATGGTCGGGCATCTGATACTGGGACTTGATGTCAGCCTGCTGTCCATGTTCGGGCTGATCGCGCTGGCCGGCGTGGTGGTCAATGACAGTCTGATTCTGGTCGATTTCATTGGCCGCGCCCGTGCAGCCGGTATGGGTTTGATCGATGCCGTGGTCGATGCCAGCGCGTCACGTTTTCGCGCCATTGTGCTGACCTCGCTGACCACCTTTATCGGTTTGTTCCCGATTGTGTTTCTGGAAACCAGCGCACAGGCAGAGAGCATTGTGCCAATGGCGACTTCGCTGGCGTTTGGCATACTGTTCTCGACCGTGAACACCTTGATCATGATTCCGGCACTGTACGTCATCGGCAGTCAGGCCAAACGCCGTCTGGGACGCGAAATCAGCATCATGCTGGGACGGCCGCAAAAGCCGGCAACCGGCCACCGGTGAACAGCAGGCAATGCACCACAACAAGCATAGCTGAGGCACTGCAAAGCGCCCGCCAGCAACTGCGTGCCAGCACTGACAGCTATGCGCTGGAAGCACGCTGGCTGCTGGCCGACGTGCTGGAGTGCAGCGACAGCCAGCTACTGGCCCATGACGACCAGCGCTTGACCGCTGGGCAGCGCAGCCGCTTTATGGACTATCTGCAGCGGCGTTGTCATGGCGAACCCATCGCCTACATCCTCGGCTGGCGGGAATTTTATGGCTTGCGCCTGGCGGTGAATGAGTCGGTCCTGATACCGCGACCGGAAACCGAGCTGCTGGTGGATCAGGCCTTGTCAATGCTGCCGCCGGATGCGCGCGCCAGCATCCTTGATCTGGGTACCGGCTGCGGCGCCATTGCGCTGGCCATCGCCAATCAGCGCCCACTGGCCAGGGTAACTGCTACCGACATCAGCAGCGCTGCGCTGTCGCTGGCGCAACATAACGCGGCGCAACTGGGCCTGAGCGAGCGGGTCGAGTTCTGTCATGGCGACTGGTTCCAGGCGCTGCCAGCGCACTGCGGTAAGTTTGATCTCATTGTCAGCAACCCGCCGTATGTTGCCGTTGAAGATGTGCATCTGCTGCGCGGCGACTGTCGCTTTGAGCCGCGCACAGCACTGACACCGGGGCATGATGATCTGGCCAGCTATCGGCATATCATTACTGCTGCCGGTGACTGCTTACGGCCTGGCGGCTGGCTGTTGCTGGAACACGGCCACGATCAGCGTCAGCGACTGCTAAAACTGTTTGCTCCACCGCACTGGCAGCAAATCCGCAGCCTTGATGATCTGGCCGGAATTGCACGCGTGGTCATGGCACAATATCAGCCTGAATGATAGCGCAGGTAACAGCAATGACTGCCATCCGTCCTTTTCACCTGGCCATTCCGGTACAGGATCTCGCTGCCAGTGAGCGTTTTTATTCTGATCTGCTGGGCTGTGTCAGCGCACGCCGCAGTCCGCGCTGGATCGACTTCAATTTTTTCGGCCATCAGCTCACCGTACATCTGGCCGATGATCACCAGGCCACCACCAACGAGGTCGATGGCAAACAGGTGCCGGTGCGCCACTTCGGCATCATTCTGGCCTGGCAGCATTGGCATGATCTGGCTGCGAAACTGCAGCAAAACGACAATGTGCGCTGGTTGATTCAACCCGGTATCCGTTTTGCCGGCCAAACCGGTGAACAAGCCACCCTGTTTATCAGCGACCCCAGCGGCAACGCACTGGAGTTCAAATCATTCCGCGACGATGCCAGCATCTTTAAAGAATGCTGACTGAAACATGAGCAAGCTGGAACAGCTATCGAACCATCACTGCTTTGGCGGCCGGGTCGGCAGTTATCAACACGACTCCGAATGCTGTGCGGCGGCAATGCGCTTTGCCGTGTTTGTGCCGCCGCACCCGGAAGGCGCCAGACTGCCGCTGCTGTATTACCTGTCCGGACTCACCTGCAATGAAGAAGTGTTCATGATCAAGGCCGGCGCGCAGCGTTTTGCCGCCGAACACGGCATCGTGCTGGTGGCACCGGATACCAGCCCGCGCGACACCGGCATCGAAGGTGCCACCGAGGATTGGGATTTCGGTGAAGGTGCCGGTTTCTATGTCGATGCCACCGAACCGCCGTGGGCGGCGCACTTTCAGATGTACAGCTACGTGCGCGATGAATTGCCCAGCTTGCTGGCCGAGCATTTCCCGGTGGATATTGCACGCCAATCCATATTCGGCCATTCCATGGGCGGCCATGGTGCACTGGTGCTGGCGCTGCGCAATCCCGACCGATATCGTTCGGTGTCGGCATTTGCGCCCATCGTCGCGCCCACCCAGGTGGCATGGGGAGAAAAAGCCCTGCCGCGCTATCTCGGCAATGATGCGGCTGCCTGGCGGCAATACGATGCCTGCGCGCTGCTTGCCGAGCAGACTCATCCCGGCGAAATCCTTATCGATCAGGGTCTGGCCGATCCATTTCTTGAACAGCAATTGCAGCCGCAACGCTTCGTGCAGGCCTGCCATGCGGCCGGGCAGAAGCTGTGCCTGCGCCAGCATCCGCACTATGATCATGGCTATTATTTTATCCAGAGCTTTATCGCCGATCATCTGCAGCATCATGC
>CAZHRH010000024.1:11018-21022 GCA_964534475.1 uncultured Wenzhouxiangellaceae bacterium | reverse complement strand
CACCAGCCAGCGCAGCGGCCAGGCCAGCAGCGATACCGCCAGCAGTCCTGCCAGCCACAGCAGCGCAAACCACAACCACTGCTGTTGGCGCCTTGGCCTTGACTCGAACCAGTTTCTGAACCGCTCAATAGCCATGCTGTGAGGATGATTTACCACGGAACACATAATAGCTGTAGCCGGTATAGGCCAGAATCAGCGGCAGCAAAGGCAGCACGCCCAGCAACATCAACGACAGTGCCGGCCCGGTCGCGGCCGCTTCATGGATGCTGAACTGATAGGGCACGATCCATGGATACAAACTGATACCTAGACCTAGATAGGCAAGCGCAAAAATGGCTACCGAGAGCAGAAAGGGACGATATTCAGCCTTTTTTCTGTGCAGGTCGAACCAGCACCACAACACAACGACTGCCGACAGCAGCGGTATCGGCAGCAGATACCATATGTTGGGTCGACTGAACCAGAATTCGGTGATGGTGGCATTGACCATCACCGTGGCAAGACTGACCAGCGCCAGAAACACGGCAACAACCACCAGCGCGTAGCTGGCCACCTGGCGCGCCCAGACTTGCGTTTTGGCATCGGTTTTCATCACCAGCCAGGTGGCGCCGAGCAAAGTATAGCCGAACACCACGGCAACCCCGGTCATAATGCTGAAAGCGTTGATCCAGTCCAGCGGACCGCCGGCAAAATCGCGCCCGGAAACCGACACCCCGGATAACAGCGCTCCGAGCACGATGCCCTGACTGACGGCGGCACCCAGCGAGCCAAAGTGAAACACCCGATCCCACAACAGGCGGGAACGATTGGAATTGGCCTTGAAGCGGAACTCAAACGCCACGCCGCGCATGATCAGCCCCAGCAGCATGACGATAATGGGAATATAGAAAGCCGGCAACAGCACGGCATAGGCCAGCGGAAACGCGGCCAGCAGGCCGCCGCCGCCCAGCACCAGCCAGGTCTCGTTGCCGTCCCAGAATGGCGCAATGGAATTCATCATGCGGTCCCGGCAATCATCACTGGGGGCCAGCGGAAACAGTATGCCGACGCCCAGATCAAAGCCGTCCAGCAGTACATACAGAAACATGGCCACAGCGATGATGACAAACCAGACCATGGGCAGATCCATGCTGGCGGAAAAATCAAGCATGGGCCTGACCACCGGCCAGCGCCGAGTTGCCTTCGATACTGTGCTGGTAGTATTTCGGCGTGCCCTGCAAATTCAGCGGACCTTTGCCGATCAGGCGCAGAATGTAGTAACTTCCGGCTCCGAACACCAGCGTGTACATAACCACAAAGGCCAGCAACGACCATGCCACCTGCGGCCCCAGAATTGCCGGTGACACGCTTTCTGCGGTTCTGAGCACGCCATAAGCAGTGTAGGGTTGCCGACCCACCTCGGTGACAAACCAGCCCGCCAGCAGGGCTATGAAACCAGATGGCATCATGCCCATCCAGGCAAGCTGCAGCCAGCGACGCTGAAACAGCTTGCCGCGCAGGTAGCTCCAGCCACTGATCAGGCCAAGCACAATCATCAGCATGCCGATGCCCACCATAATGCGAAATGACCAGAATACGATGCCAACAGGTGGCCGCTCTTCGCGTGGCCAGGATTTCAAGCCCTTCACCACGCCATTCGAGTCATGGGTCAGGATCAGGCTGGCCAGCTTGGGGATTTCCACTGCATAGCGGGTGGTTTCGCTGGCCGCGTCCGGCCAGCCGATCAGGCGCAGGGCAGCACCCTGCTCATCTTCCCAGATGCCCTCCATGGCGGCCACTTTGACCGGCTGATGTTCCAGCGTGTTCAAACCGTGCAGATCACCAATGACCAGTTGCAGCGGCGCCACCAGCACCGCCATCAGTGTGGCATTGGCCAGCATGATGCGCGCATGTTCGGCATAGCGTCCCCGCCACAGATACCAGGCCGCGGTTCCACCGACGACAAACGCCGTGGTCAGATAGGCAGCGGTGACCATGTGCACCAATCGATACGGGAATGACGGATTGAAGATCACTGCCAGCCAGTCGGTAGCCACCAGCCTGCCATCGGCAAGAATTTCATAGCCCTGCGGGGTCTGCATCCAGCTGTTGGCCGATAAAATCCAGAATGCCGATATCAGCGTACCCACTGCCACGATGCAGGTGGAGAAAAAATGCATGCGTTTGCTGACCCGGCCCATGCCAAACAGCATGATACCCAGAAACGAGGCTTCCAGGAAAAACGCGGTGAGCACTTCAAACGCCAGCAGCGGACCAATGACATTAGACACCTGGTCGGAAAACACCGACCAGTTGGTGCCGAACTGATACGACATGACCACGCCGGACACCACACCCATACCGAAAGCAACGGCAAAGATCCGCACCCAGAAGCGATATAGATCAAGGTAGCTGTCATTGCCGGTGCGCAACCAGCGCCACTCCAGCACTGCAAGGTAGCTGGCCAGGCCAATGGTGAAGGCCGGGAAGACGATATGAAAGCTGATGGTGAAGGCAAACTGAATACGCGCCAGCAACACCGGATCAGACCAGATTTCCATGACGATTTACCTCTTTCTGCAATGTTTGCAGCGGTGGTTCAAGTTGTCCTAATGTTCGGAATTTCTTACAGGTCAGATTGACTCAAGAGACTCATTTAAGCTTATTCTAATGTGTTTAGCAGGCACAGTACAGGCAATCAGCCTTGCAGCACATCCACCCCTTCTGGCGGCACAAACTGAAACAGATCAGGATCCAGTTCAACATTGCGGCTGGCCTTGCTGAAGCGCACTTCGGTGCGCTGACCGAGGCTATCTTCCAGCACCATCATGGCCAGCATGCTGTCCTTGAATGCCACCAGAATGCGCGAAAACTCGGCCATCGCAGCTACACTGTCATCATCCTGGGCAGTGTCATCGACAGATACGATCGGCTGCAGCTCCAACCATGCCAGACCGTTATCGTCCACGCCCAATGACTGCAGCGTGTAGCGCTCTCGCAGACGCTCGGCATCGGTGATCAGGGTCAACGGACTTTGCTGCTCGGCTGTGGCCTGCTCGCGCCGCGTGATCTGTTCCAGCTCGATGTCCCAGGACCACAAAGTATCGCCATCCGCTACGATCAGCTGCGGATAAGGATGCTCATATTTCCAGTGCATCAGATCCGGCTGTTGCAGATAGAACACGCCCTCGCTGAACTCTTCCTGGCGGCCATTGGCATCAAACATGGTTTGCGCAAAGCGCGCGCTGAAGGAATCCAGTTCGCTGCTGAAGGCATCGAGTTGTTGCAGTGGCTTGGCAGATGACTGCTGGGCGGCAAGCGGCAACGCCGCCAGCAGAGCAGCTAAAAGCATGGCCAAGAGACCATTGCCCAATGCTGGCGTGAGCAGGCGTGACACAGCATGATCATGCATCTTGGTCATGGTTGGAACTCCTCCAATCAGGTGTTTTGCCGGTCAATCTTGCGGTGGTGGTGGCGCCAGTACTTCACGCTGATTGTTGTGCTCGGGCGGGCTGACGATACCGGCCGCCTCCATTTCCTCGATCAGCCTGGCAGCACGGTTGTAGCCGATGCGTAACTGCCGCTGCACGCTGGAAATCGAGGCACGGCGGGATTCGGTAACAATGCGCACGGCGCGGTCATAGAGTTCATCCGACTCATCATCGCCGGCTTCCGGCAAACCGGTTGCGCCGACATTCTGACCATCGTTCATGATTTGGACGTCGTTTAGAACCTCATCAAGGTAGCTTGGTTCACCCTGGCTGCGCAGGGATTCTGCCACTGCGTGCACCTCGTGGTCGTCTACAAACGCGCCGTGCACACGCTCCGGCAAGCCGCTGCCCGGCGGCAGAAACAGCATGTCGCCATGACCCAGCAATTGTTCAGCCCCGGGCTGATCGAGAATCGTCCGCGAATCGATTTTTGACGACACCTGAAACGCCATGCGCGTCGGGATATTGGCCTTGATCAAACCGGTAATCACATCCACCGATGGCCGCTGCGTGGCCAGGATCAGGTGAATGCCGGCGGCCCTTGCCTTTTGTGCCAGCCTGGCAATCAATTCCTCCACCTTTTTGCCGACCACCATCATCATGTCGGCAAACTCATCCACAACAACGACAATATAGGGCAGATTGTCCAGTTCCGGCGGCACGTCTTCCGGGTGGGTTGGCTGAAACAACGGATCCGTCACCGGTTTGCCGCGCTTTCGCTGAGCATCCAGCTTCTTGTTCAAGCCAGCCAGGTTACGTACGCCGAGTTCAGACATCAGCCGGTAACGTCGATCCATTTCCACCACGCACCAGCGCAATGCGTTGGCGGCCTGTTTCATGTCGGTTACCACCGGTGCCAGCAGATGCGGAATGCCTTCGTAAACGGATAGCTCCAGCATTTTCGGATCGATCATGATCATGCGCACCTGATCCGGGGTGGCTTTATACACCAGGCTCATGATCATTGAGTTGACTGCCACCGATTTACCCGACCCGGTGGTACCAGCCACCAGCAGATGTGGCATTTTGCTGATGTCGGCAACCACAGGTTCACCAGCGATGCTCTTGCCCAGCCCCAGGGTCAATGCTGATGCCGCTTGCTGATAGAGACTTGATTCCAGGACCTCACGCAGATATACGATTTCGCGGTTCTGGTTGGGAATTTCCAGACCAATCACCGACTTGCCGGGAATGACATCGACCACGCGCACCGAGATGACGCTGAGGCCACGCGCGAGATCCTTGGCCAGATTGCTGATCTGTGCACCCTTGACACCGGCTGCCGGCAACAGCTCGAAGCGTGTGATGACCGGCCCCGGATGCACCTCAACCACTTCAACTTCGACGCCGAAGTCAGCCAGCTTCAGTTCCACCTGGCGCGACATCGCCTGCAGTTCTTCATTGCTGAAGCCGCGCGCCTGTTTTGGTGGCGCATCCAGCAGATCCAGGTCGGGCAGTTCTCCCGGCCCCAGTTGCTTGAACAAAGGCTGCTGTTTGAGCTGTGGTTTGCTGTCTGCCTTCTGCGCTGTAAACTGAGGTTCGATTTTTGGTGCCGGGGTCTTGCGCCGGGCGCGTTTGCGGGTATCTTCGCGCCGGATGACATCGCGCTGCACGCGCGCCCGACGGCCTGCCAGCCAGTCGCGCGCCTGCTGGTACCAGCCAGCAACAGAACGGATGATGAGCAGGGTGTAATAACCGGTTTGATCCATCACCCGCAGCCATGAAATACCGGTAAAAAACGTCAGCCCGGTGAGCAAAAACGCCAGCAGCAGCAGGGTCGTGCCTAGCAATCCGAGACTGCCGGTCAGCGGCATGACCACGATCTGGCCGAGAATGCCGCCACCGCCGACACCCGAAGGCAGCCAGGCAATCGGCGCACTCATGTTGAGATGTGCCAGACCACAGGCACAGGAGACCGCCAGCACAAAACCGCCCAGATAAATCAGCAACACCCAGGGGCCATCTGCAGACTGCTCGCGCAACAGGCGAAAGCCGGCATAGAACAACATCAGTGGCAGGACGTAGGCGATGACGCCGAAAAAAGACAACAGAAAATCCGCCAGCCATGCCCCCAGCATGCCGCCCAGGTTGTGCAGCCGGTTGACTTCAATGCTGTGGGTCCAGCCGGGATCGCGTGGATCAAAGCTGGCCAGACACAACAACAAATACACGGCAAGCAGACTGAGAATGACGAATGCGCTCTCGCGCAAGCGCATCAACATCGGCTGGACGGCATCAGCAGTGGCCATGGACCATTCCCTGATATAACTTTATTTTGTGTTCGTATGTCAATGTAATCAATGTATTTTTTAAGCTGGAATTCATGCAAGGATAGCATAGTAAAGCAGTTGTAAGCGAACCTGCTTCGGCGCATGCAGCGGCCGATCACGTTATTATATACAGCTTGCGTAGCAAGCCTTCCGTATCTGTCCCATCCAGTGCAACTGATCTTGTTGATGTGGCCGAAAATACGTGTGGCGAGCGTCTTCTCATGAGCATATCCGGGCAGTCTATATGAGCAAACCCCAACATCACCGCCTGCTGATTCTGGGCTCAGGCCCAGCCGGCTACACCGCAGCCATTTATGCTGCACGCGCCAACCTCAAACCTGCCGTGATCACCGGCATCGAGGTTGGCGGTCAACTGACCACCACCACCGATGTGGATAACTGGCCTGGTGATGTCAGGGATCTGCAGGGCCCGGAGTTGATGCAGCGCATGCTGCAACATGCCGAGCGTTTTCACACCAGCATTGTCCATGACCACATCCACAGCGTGGATTTTTCCGGCAGGCCTTTTCACATGAGCGGCGACAATAGCAGTTACACCGCCGATGCCGTCATCATCGCCACCGGTGCCAGCGCGCAGTACCTGGGTTTGCCTTCCGAACAGGCTTATCTCGGTCGCGGCGTATCCGCCTGCGCCACCTGCGACGGCTTTTTTTACCGCGACCAGGAAGTGGCTGTCATCGGTGGCGGCAATACCGCAGTAGAAGAAGCGCTGTACCTGTCCAATATCGCCAGCAAGGTAACGCTGGTGCATCGGCGTGACAAGTTGCGGGCGGAAGCCATTCTACAGGATCGCCTGTTCGAGAAAGCCGAGACGGGCAAAATCGAGCTGGCCTGGGATCATGTGCTGAATGAAGTCCTGGGCGATGAGCAGGGCGTGACCGGCATGCGCATTGCCCACACCCGATCAGATGCTCAGCGCGAAATACCCTTGCATGGTGTGTTTATCGCCATTGGCCACAAACCCAATACCGATATTTTCGCCGGTCAATTGGACATGACCAACGGCTATCTGCACGTGCGCAGCGGCACCGATGGCATGGCCACCGAGACCAGTATTCCTGGTGTATTCGCCGCCGGCGACGTGGCCGATCATGTCTACCGTCAGGCCGTCACCTCAGCCGGTTTTGGCTGCATGGCAGCGCTGGATGCCGAGCGCTATCTGGAAAATCAGAGCAACTGAAGCAGCGCAGCTGTTTGTCTGAATCATCAATTGTCTTCCGCAGAATACAGTGCCAGGGTGCACAGCAGTCTGGATGAACTGTCGTCACAGTGGGAGGCCCTGCACGACAGCAGCAACCCGTTCATCGACAGCCGTTTTCTGCTGGCACTGGAACAACACGGTGCCGTGGCCAACGAACTCGGCTGGCAGGCTTTTCATCTGAGCCTGCAGCAGGGCGACCGATTGCTCGCCGCAGCACCCGGCTACCTGACCGCACACAGCTTCGGTGATTTTGTCTACGACTGGGGCTGGGCGCAGCAGGCACAACAGGCCGGCTTTCACTGGTATCCGAAATGGGTCATCGAAATCCCCTATTCGCCGGTCACCGGACCCAGACTGTTGACCTGCGGCAGCAGCCTCACGCACAGCGCCGGTGTGGCCATGCTGGTGCAAGCCATACATCAGCTTGCCACAGCGCGCGGTATTGACTGTGTGCAGGTCAATTATTGCGACGCAGCAGATGCCGCCTTGCTGGCCGAACAGGGCTTTCTGGTGCAGCAGGATCAGCAATTTCACTGGCAGCGACAGGGCGAATCCGATTTTGCAGCGTTTTTGCACAATCTGCGCAGTAAACGACGCAAGGAAATTCGTCGTGAACGGCAAAAGATCATCCATCAGGGCATTGCTCATCGCTGGATCAACGGTGCCGAGGCGAGCGACGAAGATTTGTTGTTTGCCCATCTGTGCTACCAGAAAACCTTTCACAGCAAAGGCAACTTCCCGGCGCTGACACTGGACTGTCTAGATAACCTGGCTCGCGCTCTGGGTGATCGCTTTCTGCTGTGCCAGGCAATGCATGATGATACGCCGGTGGCCTGCGCCATCTTTCTGCGCTCGCAGCAGCGTTTGTATGGTCGTTACTGGGGCTGTCTGCAAGAATTCGACAACCTGCATTTCGAGACCTGTTATTACCAGGGCATCGAATACTGTCTGGCCCATGGGCTGGATGTGTTCGAGCCCGGTGCCGGGGGCGGACACAAGCTGCAGCGCGGCTTTCTGCCGGCCAATGTTTACTGTTGCCACTGGTTCCGGGAACCCGATCTGCAGGCGATGATGCGCCGGCAGATGCGTGCGGAAGCCAGGCTCAGAGAATCCTTTGCCGCCAACGAGATGGAGCTGACACCGTACAAGCGGTCATGAATATCGTCAATCTGGCGCAGTGGCCGGCGCATGTCTTTCCCGATCCGGACATGGCGCTGGATGAACCCGACGGCCTGCTCGCCATCGGCGGTGATTTGTCTCCCACACGACTGTTGAGTGCTTATCGCAGCGGCATTTTTCCCTGGTATGGCGAAAGCGATCCTATCTTGTGGTGGTCGCCCGACCCGCGCGCGGTGTTCTGGCCGGGTCAGGTACACTGCTCGCGTCGGCTCAAACGCAAACTGCGCAAGCACAGCTTTCGTGCCACGCGCAACCGGGATTTTGCTGCGGTCATGCGCCATTGCGCCGCACCACGCAATTACGACCCGCAAACAGAGCAAACAGATGAGCAAAGTGCTGATCAGGGCACCTGGCTGCATGCCGATATGCAGGCCGCTTATCTACAACTCCATCAGCTTGGCCATGCTCATAGCGTGGAGGTATTTACGGCTGACGACAGCCTCGCCGGCGGCTTGTACGGGGTAGTCGTGGGCCGCGTTTTTTGCGCCGAATCCATGTTTTCCAGCCAGACCGATGGCAGCAAGATCGCCCTGCTCGCCCTCAGTGACTGGCTGGCACAGCTCAACTTCAAACTGATTGATGCGCAAATGATGACACCCCATCTGGCCAGTCTCGGTGCGCAGGCGATCTCGCGCCGGGCTTACCTGCAACTACTACACGAACATGGCTGATACCATTGCTCACAGATACCGGCTATAATTACTTTTTTTTGTCAGAGGGAATACAACAACATGTTTTCACTACGCATTATCTCACTAACAGTGCTGCTGTCAGCATGCCTGTTACTTGCTGGTAAGACGGCTCATGCTGCCACCGTGATCATGGCCAACGGGGAGCGCTTTGTCGGCGATGTCATCAGCATGATAGATGGCGAGTTGCTGCTGCAAAATGAATACGCGGGGGAAATCACCCTGCCCTGGTCGGCGGTCAGTGAGTTGCTCAGCGATGAGCCACTGCGCATTCAACTACCTGATGAAACCATGCTCAGCAGCAGCGCCGAGGCTGCCACAGCCGGTCGCATATCACTGCCCGACGTGGTTGACAGCAGCAAGCAGCGCCTGCAACTCGTCGAGATTGTGGCGATCAACCCGCCAGTGATCGACCCCCGCGCATACCAGTGGCGCGGCAAGGCCAATGTCGGCCTGAATTCAACTTCGGGTAACTCCGACACGACCCGTTTTCATGTTGATGGTGAAGCCACAGCGGAAAATGATCTCAACCGCTATATCGCCGGCGTGGATTTCAACCGCGGCAGCGACAATGATGCCACCACGGTGGACAACTGGACCGCCTACGGCAGCTACGATCGCTTTATCAGCGAAAAGCTGTTCTGGAACAACACCATCAGCTTCAAACAAAATGGTCTGCAGGAACTGGATTTGCGCTCTGCTATCGGCAGCGGTCTCGGTTACCAGTTTTTTGACGCCGAGGATCTGCGTTTGTCTACCACCGCCGGTTTGAGTTATGTGCGGGAAGATTTCACCGTTGCCCCAAGCCAGGAGTTTCTTGCTTTCCAATTCGGGCTGGATTACGAACAGCAGTGGTTTGACTGGCTGCGCTTTTTTCATAATTTGCAGGCGCTGACCAGCTTGGAGGACATTGATGACTTCGTGCTGCGCACGCGCAGCGGCTTGCGCTATCCGCTGAGCGAACATTTTGTCGCCACATTGCAGGTCAATTTTGATTACGACAACACCCCTTCAGAAGGTGCTGAAAAGGAAGACATCATTTATGCCTTCACGCTGGGCTACAACTGGTGATGCCTGCGGCTGCGCTGCGCTTATGCGGCCTATTGGCTACAACCAGCGGCGGCGTTTGAAGTACCAGTAAGGCATGACCGCTGCCAGCAACATCAGCAGCAAG
>CAZHRH010000024.1:1428-10918 GCA_964534475.1 uncultured Wenzhouxiangellaceae bacterium | reverse complement strand
GCGGCGTTTGAAGTACCAGTAAGGCATGACCGCTGCCAGCAACATCAGCAGCAAGGCGAGCGGATAACCCCAGGGCCAGCTCAGTTCGGGCATGTGCGCGAAATTCATCCCGTAAATCGATGCAATCATGGTCGGCGGCATGAATATCACCGCCAGCACGGAAAAAATCTTGATCGTGGCATTCTGCTCGATGTTGATCATGCCCAGCGTGGCATCGAGCAGGAACGTCACTTTCTGCGCCATGAAGCCGGCGTGTTCGCTGATGGAATGAATATCACGCGCCAGCGTTTTCAAATGCTCGCGATCACTGCGCTGATACTGTATTCGCTGCCTGGCCATAAGCGACAAATAACCACTGATGCGATCCATGCCCATCAGGCTCTCGCGCAGATCCGAAACCAGATCACCCTTGCGGCCCAACTGCTGCAGCAGCTGCTGATAGGAACTTTTGCCGCCAGTCTGCTGCGCCTGGTTAAAGATATGCAGCGAGATGGCGTCAATGTCACGGCTGGCGCGCTCCAGAATATCGGCCAGGCGGTCGACCACCGCCTCCAGCAAACCCAGCAGCAACGAGGCTGGATCAGACAGCTCAAGATCAGCTTGGGCGGCACGTGCCGGGAAAGTCGTAAAAGCACGCGGATTGCTACTGCGCACGGTAATCAAACATTTTGCTGTCAGCACAAAACTGACCGGTGCCATCAGAGCGTCATCATCATCGCTTTGTGCCGGCAAGGTCGTGGTCATGAAATACGCCCCCTGCTCATGATACAGGCGACTGGAAATTTCAATTTCCTCCATTTCATCCTCGGTCGGAATATCGATACCCAGTCGCCGCTCCAGCTCACTGACAATATCAGCCGGCGCATTGAACAAATCGATCCAGACCAGCTCATCGAGGCGTTGCAGTGGCTGCTCGACAGCCACCAGGCGCTGCTCGGCAAGGCGATAGCCGATCATATGCACACGCCGGCACAGTAGCGGGTCTGATCGGCGATACCGGCATCGAGAAAACCCTGTCGGCGCAATGCACAGGCATCGCAGCGACCGCAGGCAAGACCTGCAGCATCGGCCTGGTAGCAACTGACCGTGTCGCGATAGTCCAGTCCCAGACGTATGCCGGAGCGGATGATATCGGCCTTGGATAAATTGATCAATGGTGTATGCACACGCCATTCCTTGCCTTCCACACCGGCCCGCGTGGCCAGCCCGGCGAGTTCTGCAAAGGCAGCAATGAATGCCGGCCGACAATCCGGATAACCGGAATAATCCACCGCAGTGACGCCAATGAACAGATCACCGGCGGCCATGGTTTCCGCCAGACCCAATGCCAACGCCAGCAGCACGGTGTTGCGCGCCGGCACGTAGGTAACCGGAATCTGATCGCTGCCGGGTTGATGCTCGGGAACGTCAATAGCGGCCGTCAGCGCCGAACCGCCGATGGCTCGCAAATCCATCGTCACCACGCGGTGGGTGTGGGCGTGGCGGGCACTGATGGCTGCGGCGGCATCCAGTTCAGCGCGATGACGCTGGCCATAGTCGATGCTCAGGGTATGACAGCGAAACCCCTGTTCGCGCGCCAGCAGCAAGGTGGTCGCAGAGTCCATGCCACCGGAGAGTAAAACCACCGCACTGGCCTGTGCCGCCATGCTTATGCCATCCTGCCCTGAGAATGATTAATGGCCGGGCACATCGCCCCAGATGTATTTGTGCAGTTGCAGTTGCATGCGCACTGCAAGCCGGTCTGCCAGTATCCACGCCGCCAGATCACTTGCCGCAAGCTGATCATGGCTGGGCGACAGCCATACCGTATGTTCATACAAGGCATGCTGATTGATGATGTCACGCGCCCAGTCGTAATCGTTACGGTCACAAATGACGAACTTGATTTCATCGTGGGGCTGCAGCGACATCAGGTTGTCCCAGTGATTGCGTTGCTGTTCCCCTGAGGCCGGGGTCTTGATATCCAGAATCTTGATCACGCGCGGATCGACCGCCGCCACCGGTATGGCGCCGCTGGTTTCCAGACTGACGATGTGACCATGATCACACAGACTGCCAAGCAAGCTGTGACAAGCAGGCTGAGCCAGAGGCTCACCGCCGGTGATACAGACATGGCGACACTGATAGCTGCTGATGGTGCTGAGGATAGCACTCAGCGTTTGCCGCTCACCGCCCTGAAAGGCATAGGCGGTATCGCAATAGCGGCAGCGTAACGGACAGCCGGTCAGGCGCACAAACACCGTAGGCCATCCCGCCAGGCTGGATTCCCCCTGCAGAGAATGGAAAATCTCTGTGATTTTAAGACTGGCAGAATGTGTGCGTGGCGAATTCTTGAATGAAGCCACCGCGTGCGTATTATTCTGAACAGCCATACAAACCGCTGCCAGAAAGATCAAATATGACCATCTGCACGCATGGCACGCAGGCGGCTGTCGGCCAGACGTTCCAGGGCGCTGCCGGCATGCTGCAGTTTGACCTGCTCCAGCGCGGCACGAGCCTGGTTCCATTGTTCCTGCTCGTAGTAGGTATATCCGATTTTGAGCAATGCATCAGCAGCCTTGGAGCTGTTCGGGTGTTGTTCCAGCACGGTATTGAAAGCTTCCAGAGCCAGCTCGTAATTACCACTCGCATAATAAGATTCACCCAACCAGTAATTCGCGTTGGGCGCAAGATCACTATCCGGATACTGCTGCAGAAAGTCGCGGAACAAGCCGGCTGATTCACTATAGTGCAATGCCTTCAGCGCATCGAAGGCCTGCTCATAGGCTTGCTGTTCTGACGCCGGTGTCGCTGCGATCTCATCACCGGGACCCATCTCAGGACGCGCCACGGTGTTGACCTCGCGTTCATCCTGCAGCGGATCACGCACCTCGGGCGCATCTGCCAGCACCAGTGGTTCCGGCTCTGCGGCGGCACTGTCACCGCTGCCAGCGTTGCCCTGGTCTACCGACGCGGTCTCGTCAGCGCCCATATCGGCTCCGGACCCGGCAGCAATCGCGCTCACACGCTGATCCAGTTCAAGATACTGATCACGCTGCCGGCGCTTGATGTTTTCCAGTTCAAAGCTTTGCTGTTCCACCAGACCACGCAATTGCCTGATCTCATCCTGCAGTTGTTGCAGTTGATAGACCAGCTCGGCGTTGTCACTGGTTGCTTGCGTCGGTGATTGCGCCAGCACCGGCGACGCCGCTACTACCGAAAGCAACAGTCCGCACATGCAGCCGATCATAAACACCTGTTTGCTGTTTTTGCGCACGTCGTACTGCCCAGCGGAAGATGTGGTGGTGCCATGCCGCCGTGTAGAAACCGACATCATCTGCAAGCAGTATTTATCTTGAGGTGTAGACGATCTCGACCCGGCGATTGCGCTGCCAGCAGCTTTCACTACTTTGATTACAAACGCCACGTTCTTCACCATAGCTGACCACATCGACCTGGTTGTCGCGCGCACCCTGTGCGCTCATGGCAGCAGCAACGGAATTGCCACGGCGCTCGCCCAGTCCGAGGTTGTATTCACGCGTTCCGCGCTCGTCGGCATGGCCTTCCAGCGTGATCCTTGCGGTGGCATTGGCAGCGGCGTAACGCGCGTGCGCCGATACCAGTTGACGGTATTCCGAGCGAATTTCAGAGCGATCAAAATCAAACAGGATGATGCGCTGTGAGAGCAGGCTGTCCGGATTGTCCAGGTTGCGTGGATCGGTGTAATCACGCGGATCAACACGGTCGGTATCGGGTTGAGTGACCGGCTCCGGCGTCGGCTCGGGGGTCACTTCGGTGTCTCGTACCTGCTCTTTCTTGCAGGCAGCAAGTGACAGCAACAGCACCAGCAGGGTGATTGTTCGAAATTGCGCTTTCATTACTTTAAACTCCATTGATTGATCGTTGATTCGGTAAATGCCACACTAATTTATTGTGTTATGTGGTTAATCTTTGTCATAGGGTGACCAGGCAGGCTCGCGGACGTTGCCAGCACTGGTCACCAGCTTCTGTCGGACATTGCCATCGGCCGACACAGCATATAAAACGCCCTGACCCTGTTCCTTTGCCGCATACAGCAACATGCTGCCGTTGGGTGCGAAACTCGGTGTCTCATCCAGATTACCGTTAGATAATACACGCAATCGCTCATTTTTGCGATCATGCAGTGCGATTTTATAGATATTATCGTTGGCAAAAGCAGTGGCCAGCAACTGGCCGTCGGGGCTGATATCGGCGGCGGCATTGTATTCGCCGCGGAAGGTTACACGCTGCGCATCACCGCCGGTTGCAGCTATTGAATAGATCTGCGGTTTGCCGCCGCGATCACTGGTAAACAGAATCTCGTCCCCGCCAGGCATCCACGCCGGCTCAGTGTCAATGGCCCAGTGACGGGTAAGCTGGTTGAATTCTTCGCTGTCCAGATCATAAACAAAAATCTCCGGATTTCCCGTGCGCGACAGCGTCAAAGCCAGCTTGCTGCCGTCCGGAGAAAACGCCGGAGCACCGTTGATGCCCTTGAAGCTGGCAATGACACGGTTGGCGCCGGTGTAGATATCCTGCAGGATGATGGTGGAGTTGCCGCGCGCAAACGACACATAGGCCAGTTGCCTGCCATCCGGTGACCAGGCCGGTGACATCAGCGGCTGTCGATCGGTGACAATGCTGGCCTGGTTGTAGCCATCGGCATCTGCAATGACCAGTTCATAGGATTGCTGATCGGCCACACCGGATTCGATGATAAAGGCAATACGCGTGGCAAATGCACCGGGCTCGCCGGTCAATGCCTGATAAATGGCATCGGCGATGCGATGGGTACCAAAGCGCAGATTATCAACGCCGATGCGCTGCTGCATGGCCAGCAACTGCTCGCCGGTATTGACGTCAAACAGCCAGAATTTTGCCCGATAACTGGTGTCGCTGGCATCCTCAACCTGACCGATCACCAGCGCATCGGTGTTAAGCAGACGCCAGGTGCCGAAACGCACATCGACCGGTGCTGCAGGCCGTTCAATCATGTCCTGAGTTGCCATCGGCTCGAACAGCCCGGTTCTGTACAGATCAGCCGAGATCACCTCATCGATAGCCGTGGCGGGTTGCGGCAGGCTGGATTGCCAGGCAAACGGCACCACCGCAATGGGCAGCGCATCGACATCACTCTTGACAATTTCTATTTCCAGTTGCGCGTGCGTCAAGCCGCATGTTGCCAGCAATACCAGCGCGGTAAGCATCCATTTGCTTCTGAGTATCATGTGCATAGTCTAACTACTTATCGGTAAAAGTGATGTTCACCTCGTTCCCATGCTCCAGCATGGGAACGCTGAACCCGCACAAGAACCGCTTGCTACTTGTCAGTAAAAGTGAAGTTGATCCTGCGCTCGAACACGTCTTCAAAGCCCTGATAGGGCAAATCGTTGCGGCGCACGGCGGCAACGATCGAGCGTCTGGTGGCAGCATCGACATTGCACGGGCTGGCGATGCTTGCTTCTATGACCTCGCCGCCGGGTATCTGCAGCACGGCGACGCGACATTCGATGCTGTCCTGCGCGGTCGGTGGTCGCACCCAGGCGGCACGTACGGCTGCGGCAATGCTGGCGATGTATTCATCGCGCAGACTGCCGAGCACACCGTTGCCCGCTGGCGCATCAGCTTGCGGCGCCTGGGTTGACGCTGCCAGCGGCTGTTCGGCCTCCGCCGTGTCCAGCTCACCGAGCTGCTGCTCGGCAGCGGCACTTTGCTGCGCCAGCGCCTCGCGCTGCTGACGCAATTGCTGCAGTTCCTGCTGCAGCCGTTCATCCTGCCGCCGTTGCTGATCTAGTTCCCGCTGGCGCAATGCTTCCAGTTCCCGGCGGCGGCGCTCGGCCTCACGTTGACGTTGCGCCTCCAGCGCCTGCTGCCGCTCGCGTTCAGCCTGCTCGCGGCGTTGTTGCTCGGCCTGCGCACGCGCTTCCCGCTCGGCCTCGGCCTGACGCTGCTGCTCGGCCTGAGCCTGCTGTTGCTGTTGCCGTTCGCGCTCAGCCTGCTCACGCTGTTGCTGCTGCTGCAACGCCCGCTCGCGCGCTGCTGCCTGCTCTGCGCGCAGTTGTGCCGCCTGCTGCTCGCGCGCACGCTGCTGTTGCTGTGCTGCAGTCTGCTGCAAACGCTGCCGATACTGGCTGACATCCACCAGGCGCGTATCCAGGTTCAATCCGGTGGCCTGCGGTCTGGCCGGTTTGCGCCAGTCAATATCGGCCAGCAGTACCAATCCCAATACCAGCACATGCAGCAGCGCAGCGACCAGCAAGGGCCAAGCCCAGCCCGGCGCATCCTCATGCTGATACGCAAGTGTGGCAGACATCGTCGTCAGCCAATGTCATCTGCTGCCGGTGGGTCACTCATCAAGCCGACCTTGCGCACCCCGGCCTGCTGCAAATAGACCATGACCTGATACACCTGGCCGTAACTGGCGTTGCGGTCGCCACCCACCAGCACTTCCAGTTGCGGGTTTCGACGTACAAATGCGGCCATGTTGTTGATCAGCGATTCGCTGTCAATCAACTCGGCCTTGCCGTCAATGTTCAGGTACAGATCACCATTGCCGGTCACCGTGACCAGCACCACGCTTTCGGTCGATTCTGATTCCAGCGGCTCGGCGGCCGACTCCGGCAAGTCAATTTCCACGCCGAGATTGAGCAACGGCGCGGTAATCATGAAAATGATCAGCAACACCAGCATGACATCGATGTAGGGCACGACATTGATTTCGGCCATCGGCCGGCGGCGCTGGCGTGGTGGTGGCGTATAGCTGGTGTAATTCATCCGGACATACCCGCAATCATTTGCTGCGCTGGCTGTTGCCGTGCAGCTGTCGCGCCAGTATGGCGATGAATTCCTCGCTGAAATTGTCGTAGCGCACGGCCAGCCTGTCCACCTGATAGCTGAAGCGGTTATAGGCGATCACCGCCGGTATCGCCGCAAACAGGCCCATGGCCGTGGCCACCAGGGCTTCGGAGATGCCCGGTGCCACCATGGCAATGGTTGCCTGCTGGGCACTGCCAAGGGCGTGAAACGAGCTCATGATGCCCCATACCGTACCGAACAGGCCGACGTAAGGACTGGTGGAACCCACCGTGGCGAGAAAGTTGAGATGCCGTTCCAGGCGTTCCAGTTCGCGGTTGCTGGACACGCGCATGTTGCGGTGTGCGGCAGCAATCACCACGTCGGCGTCCATCTGCCGCTGGTGCATGCGCTCCAGCTCCTGATAAGCGGAGGTAAACACACGCTCCAGGCCGGATTGGCGATCATCGCCACGCGCAATGCCTTCGTGCAGCACGCTGAGTTCGGCACCGGACCAGAACTTTTCCTCAAATGCATTGGCGTGCTTGCTGGCACGGTTCAGCATGCTGCGTTTTTGCACGATCACGGCCCAGGAAAACAGCGACGCCAGCAACAGTAGCAACATGACTGCCTGCACCACCGGTCCGGCGTCCATTATCAGGGCAAAAAAACTGAGATCACTGGTCATGAATATTCCTGTTGCTGCTGGTCTGTGCGGTGGAATGGACGCTTGCTTGTTTGCGTGATGTTCATGCTGTTGCAGCGATGCGCTGCAGCATGTCTGCTGGTATGCGACGAGGTTTGAAGCTGCTCGCAACCAGGCACGCGGCATAGACAGTGGCGCTGGCGATCAGTTCGTCTGCGTTGCGCTGGATATGCTGCTGAAAGCGCAGACTGGCGCGCCCGACCCGGGCCAGGTCAACCGAGATGCGCAGTTCATCGTCCATTCTTGCCGCGCTGACAAATTCCATGCTCATGCTGCGGATGGCGAATACCAGATCCTGTTCCTGCTGCAACTGCGACTGATGATAGCCGAGACTGCGCAACCACTCGCTGCGCGCACGTTCAAAAAAATGCACGTAGCGGGCATGATAAACCACGCCACCGGCATCGGTATCTTCCCAGTACACCCGCAGTGGCCAGACAAACCCGGCCGGGTTCATGGCTGCTCACCGTTGAACAGATCATCGCTTTGCTGCGGCGGTGTCAGACCCAGCTCCTGCCAGGCGCGCGCGGTGGCCATGCGCCCGCGCGCCGTGCGGCTGATGTAACCCTGCTGAATGAGGAAAGGCTCCACCACATCTTCCAGCGTGCCGCGTTCCTCACTGATCGCTGCGGCCAGGCTGTCGATGCCGACCGGACCACCGGCAAACACCTCGATCAACACCGTCAATACGCGGCGGTCCATGGCATCAAAGCCGCGCTCGTCGACTTGCAGCAGATCCATGCCGGCGGCGGCGACCTGCCGGTTAATGTCACCATCGGCCTTGACCTGGGCATAATCACGCACCCGCCGTAACAACCGATTGGCGATGCGCGGGGTGCCGCGCGCACGCCGGGCGATCTCCTCACTGCCGGCAGTATCTGCGGCAATGTTGAGGATACCGGCCGAACGGTGGATGATTTGCGCCAGTTCCGCGTTGGAATAAAACTCCAGTCGCTCCACGATGCCGAAGCGATCACGCAGAGGCGAGGTCAGCAGGCCGGCGCGGGTGGTTGCGCCGACCAGCGTGAAGCGCGGCAGATCCAGCTTGATCGAGCGCGCCGCCGGGCCCTCGCCGATCATGATGTCGATCTGAAAGTCCTCCAGCGCCGGATACAGCACTTCTTCAACCACCGGTGACAGCCGGTGAATTTCGTCCACAAACAGCACGTCGCCCGCCTGCAGATTGGTCAGAATCGCGGCCAGATCACCGGCGCGTTCCAGCACCGGACCGGAAGTCTGGCGTAGATTGACCCCCAGCTCATTGGCAATGACATGCGCCAGCGTGGTCTTGCCCAGGCCGGGCGGCCCGAAGATCAGCACATGATCCAGCGCTTCCTGACGCTGGCGCGCCGCCTGGATGTAGATTTCCAGTTTCTCACGCATCACCGGCTGGCCGATATATTCGGCCAGCGTTTGCGGCCGCAGCGTGGCTTCCAGCGCGCGCTCGCTGTGGCCGGATTCCGCGTCCAGCAGGCGCGATGTTTCTGTGCCTGAACTCATGGCCTCAAGCTCACTGCAGCAGACATCATCACGGTCTGCTGCCCAGTGCCTGCAGCGCCGCGCGGATCAGTGTTTCAGTATCCATGTCGTCATTGGCCACGGACTTGATGATGCGATCAGCCTGCTGGGCTTTGTAGCCAAGCTGCTGCAATGCCGAACTGGCCTCAGCCTGGGCGCCGGGCAGACGGTTGACCACGCCGGCAAGGCCAGCATCAGCCGACAAATCAAGCTGATCGCGCATCTCCATCACCAGGCGCTCGGCGGTTTTCTTGCCCACGCCTGGAATGCGCGTGAGCGCCTGCACATCACCGGCCTGAATGGTGCTGGCAAACTGCGCCGGATTAATCCCTGAGAGTATCGCCAGCGCCAGCTTGGCGCCAATGCCGCTGACTTTCATCAGCTTGCGGAACAATTCGCGCTGGCTGGCATGCACAAAACCATACAGCGTCTGTGCGCTATCGGAAGTCTGCAGATGAGTGATCAACGTCACCG
>CAZHRH010000024.1:0-1328 GCA_964534475.1 uncultured Wenzhouxiangellaceae bacterium | reverse complement strand
TGCCCCAACTTCAGCGATGATTCGGCGTTGTTGTTGACAAACACTTTTTCCACCGCCACCCGCTGCGGCTGATATTCTGCCATCAGTGCCTGAATCTCGATGAATATGGTGCGCAGTCTGCGATTGAAATCCGCGTTGCCGGTGCGAATGGTGCTGTAGGCCAGACAGCGCGTGCGGGTTCCCTGCTGCTCGATGACGCCGACACCGGTGCACACCGAGCCGGGGTCAAGGCCGAGAATGCGCATGCATTGATGTTCAGCCGCGATCATGGTGCGAGCGTTCAATCATAGGCCGCTGCGGGCATGTCGGCATTGCTGTAAACGTCCTGGGTATCGTCGAGATCTTCCAGTACATCGAGCAGCTTGAGAGCCTTGCGGGCGGTATCATCATCCAGTTCCACCTCGGTGGACGCGCGCATGGTGATCTCGGCATTTTCCGGCTGCAGACCGGCAGCTTGCAGCAGGTCGCGCACCTGGATGAATTGGTCTGCGCTGGTGAGCACTTCTGCCGAACCATCATCGGCAAACACAATATCATCGGCACCGGCCTCGATGGCCGCCTCCATCAAGGCATTTTCATCCTGGCCGGGAGCATAATTGAGCACGCCGATGTTGGCAAACAGATAGGCCACTGAACCATCCGTGCCCAGATTGCCGTTGTGCTTGCTGAACGCATGTCTGACATCGGCTACAGTTCGATTCTTATTATCGGTCAGACAGTCCACCATGATCGCCACACCGCCCGGACCATAGCCTTCATAGCGCACCTGCTCATACGCCACGCCGTCCAGATCCCCCGTGGCTTTCTTGATCGCACGATCAATATTGTCTTTCGGCATGTTGGCTGCGTTGGCCTTGTCCACCGCCAGACGCAGTGCCGGATTGGCATCGATGTCACCACCGCCCTGGCGCGCTGCAACCGTCAGCTCCCGATTGATGCGGGTAAAAATTTTGCCGCGTTTTTGATCCTGGGCCTTCTTGCGATGCTGAATATTGGCCCATTTGCTGTGTCCTGCCATATTGGTCAGTATTTCATTTGATAACAATCGATATTTTAACCCAGATCGGGGCAACCGCAGCAGTCCGCTTGATATGCTGCTATGCTTTGGATTTTCGACAGTGTGATCTGGCAACGCTGAGATGTCGACGAGGCAACCGCGCAAGGTGAGCAGATATGTTTAGCCCGTGGCTGTTGGCCACGTTGGCGATCGGCTACATGCTGCTGTTGTTCGCCATTGCCAACTGGGCACAGCGTCATGCTGACAACAAGCTGTTGCGGGCAGCGTCGGGGGTCATTTTTTCTTTGGCAGCCGCTGTTTACATCAGCAG
>CAZHRH010000023.1:0-21104 GCA_964534475.1 uncultured Wenzhouxiangellaceae bacterium | reverse complement strand
CGGTCAGCCTGAGTCGATTCACCCAACCGTTACCAGTTTGTCGATGTTGCTGCTTGACTTCATTTAGATAGTTAGCTAAACTTCTAATCATGAGCAAGGTATTCAAGGCATTGTCCGATCCGACCCGCCGCCGCGTATTGCAACTGCTGCGCCGCGGGCCACTCAGCGCCGGCGATCTGGCAGCCCATTTCGATGTTTCCAAGCCGACCATGTCGGTACACTTCAATGTGCTCAAGGACGCCGATCTGATCCATGCCGAGAGGCACGGCAAATCCATTGAATATTCGCTGAAGATGTCGGTGCTGGAAGAGGCGCTGATGGGCTTTGCCCAGACCTTCGGCTTGCAGCCGCAAGCCGACGTTACCAATGACAATGATGATGACGCCGACCTTGACCATCATCAAAACAAAGCCGCTAATGAGGAAACAAGATCATGAACACCTACACTGAAGCATTTTTCTGGCACAAGATCACGCTAATACTTCTGGTCGCTCTGGGGCTGGCGCTTGGCCTTACCTTGTGGCGCACGCAACCTGATCAGGTCTGGACCTGGCTGGCTGGGGCATTGTCACTGCCATTGTTCTGGGGGCTGATGACAGGATCAGGCATGCTCGATCAAGCCAAATCCACGCAACATCGGCAGCGCATCTATAACGCTCTTCTGGGCGCGGGCGCACTATTGCTAGGGGCATTGCTCGTGGCCACTTTCAGCAAGCTGCAATGGTTGCCGGATGGCTGGTCAGCGCGCTACGGCATGCTCACCAGCGCCATCGTCCTCATCATCATCGGCAACGGCCTGCCGAAAAAGGTTGACGCGGGCTGTCCCCGCACTCGCTCGCTGTCGCTGCAGCGTTTGTTTGGCTGGACATTTGTCATCGGCGGTGTGTTGCTGGCGGCCATGTGGCTATCGCCGCTGGCCACACACCTCGCTATGCCACTCAGTTTTGTCCTTTATGCACTGATGTTTGTCGTCTGTTTGATCGGCTGGCTGCGCATCATGCGTGATTACGACCATTGACTCAGCCTGCCTTGAGCAGGGGCTGCAGCTTGACCGCCACGCTCATGTCGCCATTGATGCCGATCTGGCCGGTGACAAAGGCCATGAACGGTTTGCGCCGCCCGTCGAGGATGTCGTTGAGCAGATCCAGGCTCATGCGCACGTTGCAGTCGGCCTGGGCTTTCGCCACACTGATTTGCAGCGGCGATTGCCTGCCATCAATCAAAATGCCCTGTGCGCCGAGATCCAGCAATACCGTGCCGCCGATCTCGTCTGCGCCCTCAGCCCGCTGGCGCAGCTTGGCGGCCACTTGTGCAATCAATTCATCGCTCATCATGCATACCTGCTTCAGTCGGCATAGCCGGGGTTAAGTCGATCCAATCTGCGCACAAAGCCAGGCCAGGCGAACTCGCTGATCATTTCACTGGAGCGGGCATAGACTTCCGCTGTCTTGCGCGCGACTTCCGCGTCCGGCAGCACCAGCTCCGCGCTGCTGGCCATGGCCTTGAGCTGCATGCGACAGGCTTTTTCCAGCCGCCACATCAGATAAAATGCTTCCGCCACTGAACTGCCGACAGTGAGCAGGCCGTGATTGTGCAGTAGCAGTGCCTTGTGCTCACCCAGATCAGCGACAAAGCGCTGCTGTTCATCCGGGTGCGTGACCAGGCCTTCATAGGCGTGATAGCCGATGCGGTCATAAAACTGCATGCCGTGCTGGCTCAGCGGTAACACGCCTTCGCCCAGCGCTGCCACTGCCATGCCGGCCTCGGAATGCGTGTGCAGCACACACTGCACATCCGCGCGTGCCAGATGAATACAACTGTGCAGATTGAAGCCGGCCGGATTGACCGGATCATTGCCGTCCAGCGCGTAGCCTGCGGCATCCACCCGCACCAGCGAGCTGGCGGTGATTTCATCAAACAGCCAGCCGTAGGGATTAATCAGAAAGCGGTCGCCGCCGTCATCGGCGGCGGCCACGCGCGCGGAAATGTGCGTGCCGATGCCATCGGACATGCCGTACAGATCCACCAGCCGGTAGCAGGCGGCCAGATCAATGCGCTGCTGTTGTTCCATTGCGTTCATTGCTATCTCAAAAAAAGCAAAACTGATCAGGCCCAGCCCCGAGCCATGCGATAGGCGCTGAACTGTTGCTGCAGGGCGGTTTCACTGAGGCCAAAATCGGCCGCCTGATAGCTGTGTCGGCCATGCTTGCCCTGCGGGTTTTGCTGCAAATACTGCTGCACCCGATGCGCATCCTCGCTGCGCCAGGACATCCCGATCCGAGCATAAACAGCCGCCAGCGCAGCCGTCGGATCGCGCATCAAGTCATCATAGCAGACGTCGATAAAGCTGTCGCACGCCACACTGCGCACCTGCTGACAACGCTGCAATGCAGTGTGCCAGTAGGCGCTGACTTCAGCACCAATTTCGGTGGCATCAGGATCATGCGCGAACGCCCGGCGCATGTTCAGGCGCAGGCTGGCCAGAGACGGTATGGTCTGCACCGGATCGCGGTGGGTCTGGATCACCACGGCATGCGGATACTCTGCCAGCAGCGCGTCCAGATCGCCGAGGTGCCCCGGCGCCTTCAGCACCCAGCGCAGCGGAGGTTGACCGAACTGCAGTTGCTGCAAAAAACCGCGATGCCATTGATAGGCCGGGCGCATGTCGGCCCGGGCCAGATAGTCGGCATAATCGGGCAAACGATAAGTGACCAGAAAACGCAGCGAGCGCATGGCCTGCGCGGTGATGGCGATGCATTCCTGCGGCAGTTCGGCACCGACTTCATGGATGGCCTGAAAGCCCGGCGCCAGACGCTCCAGCCAGCGCAATTTGGATTTTGCCTGCAAGCGCCGGCGGCGCAGCTCCTTGTCGCTGCTGGCAGCGGCTGGCGGCGATGGACTCATCACCTCCCAGGTCAGCGGTGCGCGCAGGCGCACATCGCCAGCCATGAGTGCATGCAGCAGCGTGGTGCCGGTGCGCGGCAGCCCGGTGATAAAAATCGGGCGGTCGATGTTTTCGTCGGCGATGTCGGGCCAGAGCTGGCGATCGCGGCGCAGTTGCAGATGGTTGACCAGCAGGGCCAGCACATCATTGAATGCCACCAGCCGGCCGATCGGTTTCAAGCCGGCCTGCTGCTGAAACGACTGCAACAGCATCTGCAGCGGCTGCTGAATGTCCGCGGCAAAATCGTCGTGCCCGGCGCGCCGCGCGGCTTTCGCCAGCAGTACATCGGCCTCGAATGGCAGCAATTGACCTAAGGCTCGGTCAAGCATGGTGTCGGTAGCGTGTCGTCGAGCTGGAATTCATCTCATTATTTTACTGTAGACACAGCCTTTTCACGCGGAGAACGCGGTCGGTGGCTGCAGTCATCGTCGACAAAACATCAATAAATCACCACATTTTAGACAATGTGGCATAATGTGGAAATTGTGACACAAAATTAGAAACATGTCAGACACCAGCGTGGAAATACAGATCGGAGCACAAGGTCGGGTCATCATACCGGCGGCTCTGCGCAAATCGATGAAACTCAAGCCCGGTGATCGACTGATCGCCAGACAGTCCGGCGACAGTCTGGTGCTGGAGCGTCGCAGCGATGTTGAAAAGCGCCTGCTGGGGCTGTTTGCCGCTGCACAGATCAACGCCAGTCTGGCTGATGAGTTGATCTCGGAGCGGCGTCGCGAGGCAGAACTTGAAAACTCATCAAATTCGGCCAAACGATGAACGCGGTACTCGATGCTTCCGCATTGCTTTGCTACCTGCAGCAGGAGCCGGGTGGCTCGCTGGTCAGCGATGCGCTTGAGCACAGCGTGATCAGTGCCGTGAACTGGAGTGAGGTGGCGCAGAAAGTTGCCAGCGTTGGCATCAACCCGGACAACACGCGGAATCTGCTGCTGCAGATGGGTTTGCAGATCACTGCCTTCAATTCTGTTCATGCCGATATATGCGCCGGCTTGTGGCCTGAGACCAAAGCGCTCGGCTTGTCCCTGGCTGATCGCGCCTGTCTGGCTCTGGCCATGCACCATGACTGGCCAGTCTTGACCTGTGATCGCGCCTGGTCCGGTCTTGCGCTCAAGCTGGATATCCGGATCGTTCGATGAGCGATGGCATACTGGTCACCGGCGGCTCAGGCTTTGTCGGCAGCATGCTGGTGGATGAATTGTGCCAGCAGGGTGCGCAGCGAGTGCGCGTGCTGGATGTGCGAGCGCCGGCAACGGCGTTTCCAGACCAGGTTGATTTTCTGCAAGGCTCAATTCTGGATGACACCGCACTCAGTCAGGCCATGCAGGGCTGCGAACTGGTCTATCACGTTGCCGCCATCCCCGATCTGTGGCTGGCCGACAAGCAGCAGTTCCATCTGGTCAACACCATCGGCACGCAGAAAGTGCTCGCGGCAGCAGCACGGGCCAAGGTGCACAAGCTGGTGTACACCTCGACCGAGTCCATCGTCGTTGGTACCAGCCGCCGTAAGGGCAACGCCGATGAAGCCAGCGCCGTCAGCCTGCAAGACATGCCAGGACCTTACTGCCGCTCCAAGTTTCTCGCCGAACAGGCCGCGCGCAAAGCTGCACAGGATGGACAGCCGGTGGTGATCGTCAACCCGACATTGCCGATCGGGCCGGGCGACGAGCGCCTGACGCCGCCCAGTCGCATGTTGCTGGGCTATCTCAACGGCGACTATGCTGCCTACCTCAATTCAGCCTTCAATCTGATTCATGTGCGCGACGTCGCCCGCGGTCACATCCTCGCCGCCGAACACGGCCGCATTGGCGAGCGCTACATGCTGGCCGGCGAAAACCTGACCCTGCGCGAACTGCTGGCCGTGCTGCAGGAGCTGACCGGACGCAAGATGCCGCGCGCGCAGGTGCCCTGGCTGCTGGCGTATGGCTTTGCTGCGGTATCCGAAATTGTTGCCGATAAGATCACCCACAAGCCGCCGACCGCACCGCTGACCGGGGTGCGGCTGGCGCGCCGGCCGATGTTTTTTGACAACCAGAAAGCACGCCACGAACTCGGCCTGGAGCCGGTGCCGATCCGCACTGCGCTGCAGGAGGCGATCGCCGATTTCAGTCGGCGTGGTTTGCTAAAGTAGACACATAAACATGAATATTATTTGGAAATCAGAAACATCTCAAGTAGCCCTTGCGGGGCATTATTACTAACAGGATAGGCAGGATAGGCAGGATAAGGCTGCTGATTTTCTCGTTCCTGCGCTCCTGCGTGGGAACGAGGTCATCCTGCACATCCTGTGCATCCTGTTAATGCTTTTATAGAACGTCATATGCTCGCAGCAAGCATTGTCCCGGAACCATTATGATCATCATCAAACCATGCCTGATTTTACTCGTATGCATGCTGCTGGCCTGCACCGAGCAGCGTGACAGTACAGACCGCAACACTGGAGCAGCCACCATGGCCGACGACAACAGCAACATCCCGCAGCACCTGCAAGCCTGGCATGCGCAGGCGCGTGATGATCTGTCACAACGATTGCAAATCGAGCCGGTCGATATCGTAACCGAACAAGCCGAAGAGGTTACCTGGTCAGACGGCGCCATCGGTTGCCCGGAGCCGGACATGTTCTACACTCAAGCGCTGGTGCCCGGTTACCGGCTTGTGTTCAGCGTTGCCGGCACACAGTATTACTATCATGGCCAGCGCGACAAAGCGCCGTTCTACTGTCCGACAGAACGCGCCGGACAACCACTGCCCGACAAGTCCGAATCACTGACCTGATCCAATCAACGGAGATAAGATGAAATTCCTGCATACCATGGTGCGCGTCAGCGATCTTGATCAGTCACTGGCGTTCTACTGCCAGCAACTGGGCCTGATTGAAGTCAAACGCGTCGATGTCGAATCCGGCCGCTTTACGCTGGTATACCTTGCTGCGCCAGAGGATGAACAGCGCGCAACTGAAGAAAATGCGCCATTGATTGAGCTGACCTGGAACTGGGATCCAGAAGATTATGAAGGCGGCCGCAACTTCGGTCACCTCGCGTTTCGGGTCGATGACATCTACGCACTGTGCCAGCAGTTGATGGACGCCGGCGTCACCATCAACCGGCCACCGCGCGACGGCCACATGGCCTTTGTGCGCTCGCCAGATGGCATCTCTATCGAACTGCTGCAACGCGGTGAGGCCTTGCCTGCACGTGAACCCTGGCAGTCCATGGCCAACAACGGGAGTTGGTAAGTCAGGGTCCGAAAATATCCGATGCGCACTTCCTGTCAGAGCTATGAACTTGACTGGTTTCCCCCACCCCAGCCCTCCCCCGCACACGGGGGAGGGAGTATCCGAGTCGCTGCCCAGCTTGATTCATGAACCATCCCAATAGCCTGTTTGGCCCGCAATGGCGCCAACACAAGGAAATTTCTCAGCGACTTTGCCCATAGACCTTACTAATTGAGCAGAAATTCATGAGTAATACGAATCAGATCTACTCACAGTAGGCATGCTGAGTGGTAGAGCATGCGGCCATCTCCATAGCTTGGCAATGTTTTTTTATCGCGACAGCCATCCTGACATAGTTGGCATCAATGCACGTGCTGATGCCCTGCAGACGGCAGCAGCCAGTGCATGATCGGACCGTACAGCAGCCACAACGCCGACAGCAGCACCAACAAACCGGAAAACAGCTTCACCCGCGGTGATTTCAGCCACAGCCGGATGCGCCCGGTGGCCAGGCCCATGGCGCTCATAGATGGCAAGGTGCCGAGTCCAAACGCGGCCATGATCAACGCGCCGCTGGCGGCATTGCCGCTGGCCCAGGCGGCCGGTGCCACGGCATACACCAGACCACACGGCAGCCAGCCCCACAGCACGCCGAACAACAATGCCTGCCAGCCAGACTGCACCGGCAGCAGCTTTGCCGTCAACGGCTGCAAGCGTTGCCACAGTTTGTCGGCATAGCGATTGAATCCCTGCAGCCAGCGACCGCCACTGAGCATGCTGATCGCCACCAGCAACAACAGGCTGCCCACCAGCAGGCGGCTGAGGCCGGCGAAGCGGCTGCATCCGGTGACGCCCACGCCAGCCGCGATCAGCCCGGCTCCGACCCCGCCAATGAGTGCATAGCCGCAAACACGCCCTACATTGATCAGCAGCACATCGCTTAAGCGAGCGCGTTGTCCGGCCAGCGCAGCGATGCCGCCACACATGCCGAAACAATGGCCGGAGCCGGCCAGACCAGCCGCCACTGCCGCCAGCATGGCCGCCGCCAGCGTGGCGTAGTGTTCAGTCATTATTGTGCGGCTGCGATTTGCTGTGGGTACTGGATTGCCCGTCCTGCACAGCAGCATCGTTGTCATCGGTTGCCGGCGGCTTTTCGTCATCGTCCAGCAGCACGCGCCAGGCTGGCGAATCCAGATCCTCGAACTGACCTGAACGCACCGCCCAGAAAAACGCCCACACGGCAATGCCCAGCACCAGCAGCGACACTGGAATGAGGATCAACAGAATGCGCATCAGCCGCGCCCCGTGGCCAGCGGTTTGGCCTGCATATCGGCAACAGCAGCCCGGGCATCAGTATGATCCGGTCGCTTGTGAGCAAGGCGCAGACGCCGCAGGCGCAGACTGTTGAGCACCACCAGCAAAGAACTCAACGACATGCCGATGGCCGCCGCCCACGGCGGAATCAGACCGGCCATGGCGAACGGCACCGCGAGCAGATTGTAGGCCAGCGCCCAGCCCAGATTCTGCCGCAGCAGCAGCCTCGACCGCGCAGCCAGATCACGCAGATCAAGCAGCGCGCTGAGCCGCTCATGCAGTACCACCACCGCCGCCTTGCTGCGCGCCAGCGAGCTGGCGGCACCAATGGCGACACCGACATCGGCAGCCGCCAGCAGCGGCGCGTCGTTGATGCCATCACCCACCGCCAGGACTTTACGGTCGTCGCCCTGACGCAGCTTCTGCAGGGCAGACAGCTTGTGCTGCGGTAACAGCCCGGCACGGGCATCGGCAATGCCCAGCGTTTGCGCGGTGCGCGCCACGGCACTGGCTTGATCACCACTGAGCATGGTGACCGGCAAGGCCAGTTGCTGCAGCACATCGGCCGCATCAGGCTTGATGTCATCGGCCACTTCGATCAGCGCCAGCAAACGCTGATCGTCGGCCAGCCACAAGGTCTTGTGTGCCGATTCTGCATCAGCGCCCTGTGGCTCAGAGTTGAGCTGCTCAAAGCGGGTAAAAGCTGTGCTGTCTACGCTTGCCACGTGCTCGCGAATCAGTGCCGCACTGCCCAGCCAGTAACGCTTGTCATTGACCCACCCGGATAAACCGGCTCCCGCGTATTCGCTGACTTCGTGCGCTTTCATTCTGCTTTGCACGCCATGAAAAGCAGTGGCCAGCGGATGCCGCGAATGCTGCTCCAGCGCTGCAGCAACTGACAGCACCTCGGCCTGCGTCAAACCCGGCGCCGCTTGCACGCGAGCGACAGTAAAACTGCCGCTGGTCAGCGTGCCGGTTTTGTCGACCACCAGATGATCGCATTGCGGCAGCTTCATCAGCGCATCGTTGTCCAGCAGCAGAATGCCCGCGTCCAGCAATCTGGCCCGTGCGGCGGCGATGACCGTGGGTGCCGCCAGCGACAGCGCACAGGGACAGGTGATCACCAGCACCGCCAGCGTATGACGGATCGCAGTCTCCCAGCCGGCCTGCTGCTGCCAGAACAACAATGTTGCGGTGGCCAGCGTCAGCACGACAACAATGAACCAGGTTGCCAGTTGATTGAGCCAGACGAAACGCTCGCCCTGGCGCACAGCGGCATGTTCCAATTCACGCTCGATTGATGCCAGTACGGTGTCACGGCCTATGGCGGTCACGCGCATGCGCAGCGGCCCGTCGCTGAGCACACTGCCGGCCAGCACCTTTTGACCACAGCTTTTGCTCACCGGCAGCGACTCGCCGCTGAGCATGCTCTCATCGACGCGCACGCGCCCGCTGTCGTGCTGCAGCACCCTGCCATCTGCCGGTATCGTGTCACCGGCAACCACCTGCAGGGTATCGCCGCACTGCAGTTCATGTACGCCGACCAGCTCGGTGGTGCCGCTGGCATCCAGTCGCGTTGCCAGCAGCGGCAGGATCGTGCTGTTGACCGCACTCATGGCGGTGGCCTGGGCGCGGGCGCGCTGTTCGATGTACCGCGACAAGCCGAGAAAGAACACAAACATCACCGCCGAATCCAGATACACCTCGCCACTGCCAGTGAACGTGTTAATGCAACTGGCGCTCCAGGCGATCGCCAGCGCCAGCGCCACCGGCACATCCATGCCCGGCCGACGCAACCTGATTTGCGTCACTGCGGCGGCAAAAAACGGCCAACCACTGTAGAACACCACCGGTGTGGCGATCAGCAATGCAATCCAGCGCAGGAAGTCGCGGGTTTCTGGCGGCATGTCCTGCACCGCGCCGATGTACAGACCGACCGCATACATCATCACCTGCATCATGCCGATCGAGGCCACGATCAGGCGCCGGTTGGCAGCGCGACTTTCACTGCGCTGCCGACCATGCAGTGCCAGCGCTGCCGGTTCTGCCGGGTAGCCGATTTCATCGGCGCGCTGCAGGATAGAGGCCAAATCAATCCGCTGCGGATCCCATTCCAGCTCACCACGACCGCTGGCAAAGTTGACCAGCACGGAAGTGACTCCAGGCAGGCGCATAAGCACAGTTTCGACCAGCCAGGAACAGGCGGCACAACGCAGATTGCTGACCTGCACCGGCATGCGTCGATGGCCATTGGCCAGGGTTTCGGTGAACTGATCCTGGATCGCCGGGCGGTTGAATGACTGCCACCATTGCGCATCACGCACTTCCGGGCGGGCAGCATTGGCGGCGCGCTGCTGGTAGAACTGCTCGAGTTGCTGGCCGCTGATCCAGCGCGCCACTGCGGCACAGCCATGACAGCACATCGGCTGCCGCTGGCCTTGAATGGCTACCTGCAGATCAAACCCGGGCGGGATCGGTTCACCGCAGTGAAAACATGTTGGCACGGTCATTGCTCGTCAACTTCGCGCCCCAGCAGCAGCTTGTCCCCGCGCATCTGAAACGGCACGATCTGTTGCCAGTCGCTGAGCGGATCGCGCAACCAGAAGGTACCACGCTCGGGCAGTGGCGCGGACAGTGGCACCACGTATTCACGCAGCGAGCGCCTGAGCTGCAGCTCACGGTCGCGATCAGTCAGCGTGGGATGCAGAATGTGCAGATCAAGCTTATCCCCAAGCTGAACCCGATCGGCATTCGCGGTGGTCACCGTGGCCGGCAACGTCAGCAGCAGTTGTGCGCGATAGTCGGTGCTGGCTGTCGCGGTCTGCTCAAGCTGCAGACTGGCCTGGATCGGCACGCTGACCTGATCGGTATAGATCTTGCCCAGCTTGCTGCCCAGACCGGGCAGTTGATCAATGTTGCCGGAGGCAAACAACAGATGCATGGTGTAGAAGAACGCCACCACGGTCACCAGCAGCGGTGCCAGCACCAGCCAGACGTAGCCGGAGCGGTACCAGTGCGTTTGTGCTGTATCGACACCGTTCATACTGCTTACCTGACGGGCACGAAAAAGCGGCTTTCCGAGCTGACATTAAGACTCTTATCATCGCTGGCCTTGACGACAAATTCAATGTCCTGGCGCCCGCCGCGATCCATCCCGGCAGCGCGCAGGGTCACTGGCAAGGAGCCGACTTCTCCCGGCTGCAGGGCAATCGATTGCTGTCCGACAATGCTCAACTCATTCAGACCGGATACGCTGATGCGAAACTCGCGCGCTGCATCGGTGCGGTTGCTGATGCGCAGGGTATAGCTGTTTTCGACACCGCCGTCAGAGAGCTCACGATACAACGCATTGCGATCGCGCATCACATCCAGCAGAATCGGCGGGCGACTGCTGATACCGTACACCCACAGCGCTGTTACCAGTGTCAGCAAGGCCCCGTAGAGGAAAATACGCGGACGCAAGACGCGACTGGGCTTTTTGTCCACAGCGTTCTGGGTGGTAAAGCGAATCAGTCCGAGCGGATAATTCATCTGCTCCATGACCTGATCGCAGACATCGATACAGGCAGCACAGGTGATACATTCATACTGCAGACCCTCACGAATATCGATGCCGGTGGGACATACCTGCACGCACAAGGTGCAATCGATGCAGTCGCCCTTGCCCTGGGCTTGCACTTCGGCGTGACTGAGATCACGCGAGCGCGAACCGCGCGGTTCGCCACGCGCCGGATCGTAGCTGACGATCAGCGTGTCGCTGTCGAACATCGCGCTCTGGAAGCGTGCATACGGGCACATGTATTTACACACCTGCTCACGCAGAAAACCGGCATTGCCCCAGGTGGCCAGGGAATAGAACAAGATCCAGAACGTTTCCCAAGCGCCCAGTTGCAGGCTCAATACGCGCTGGCCCAGATCAGCAATCGGGGTAAAAAAGCCGACAAAGGTAAATCCGGTCCACAACGCAAATATCAGCCACAGGAAGTGCTTGAGGCCCTTGCGGCGGAATTTTTCTGCGTCCCAGGGGCGCTGATCCAGTTTGCGCCGCTTTCTCGCCGGGCCTTCGGCTAACTCCTCCAGCCACATGAACACTTCGGTCCATACCGTCTGCGGACAGGCAAAACCGCACCACAGCCGGCCGGCCAATGCAGTGAAAAAGAACAGCGACAGGGCCGCCAGCACCAGCAAACCGGTGAGCAGAATGAAATCCTGCGGCCAGAAAGTCAGGCCAAAGACATGAAAACGCCGCGCCGGCAGATCAAACAGCACCAGTTGCTGGCCGTTGATCTGCAGCCAAGGCAGCACATAGTAAAGTCCCAGCAGCACCCAGACCGACAGCTTGCGCCAGCGCTGGAAGCCGCCCTTGACCTCGCGCGCATAGATCTTTTCCTGTTTCTCGTACAGGTCGATGACAATGGTGTCACTGCTGCCACTGCTGCTCACAGCGGACTGGCTGGAATCACTCATGCAGGCAGATTCGGTTAAACAGCTTGGATCGACTCAATGTTGCTGTCGATTGATCATCGCGCGGCGACGCAGCAGCAGCCAGGTGGCAAAACTCGACGCCGCTGTGACCGCCCAGAACATGAAAAAACCGATGCTGTAACCGGCCATCCTGCTCATGTGCCAGTCCGGGAAGCTGATGGCATGCAGCTCCACCGGGTCAACGAAGGCAAACAACACCATGGTGGCAACACCGGCGCACAGAAAGGAAGGCCATAAAATGGCCGCGAGACGCCGCGTCAGCGAACGCGGCTGCAGTTCGCTGCGTGTGTCATTCATTGCTGCGCCGCAGTCTGCAAGCTGCTGGTCGCTGTCGACTGGCTTGCGGCAGTCTGGCTGGTCTGAACATCGGCCGACAACGACTGCACGTAGGCCGCCAGCAGCTTGACCTTGTCGGCACCCAGTTTGTCGGCATACGCCGGCATCTGGTTGTTGCGACCATTGGCGATGGTGTATTTGATGCTGTCCAGCGTGGAGCGGTACAACCAGATGTCATCGGTCAGATTGGGCGCACCCAGCAGCGGGTTGCCCTTGCCTTCGGCGCCGTGACAGGCGCTACAGAACATGCCGAACTGCTGCTCGCCGGCGGCTGCAGCTTCGCCATCATGACTTAGACCGGACAGGCTGCGCACATAGTTGGCCACGTTGGTGACCCCCTCATCACCACCCAACGGCACGGTCCAGCCCGGCATGACGCCGTTGCGACCGTTCATGATCGTCGTCAGAATCTGTTCGTGATCGCCGCCCCACTGCCAGTTATCATCGGTCAGATTAGGGAATCCGATGGCACCGCGACCGCCACTGCCATGACACTGTGCACAGTGGTTGCCAAACAGGTTGAAACCGGCGGACATGGCTTCGCTGTTGGCCATAAGCTGTTGCGGATCCTGCTTCGCATAGGCGGCAAAGATCGGCGCATACTTCTGTTCTGCCTGAGCGACTTCTTCAGCATACTGCTGCTCCTGACTCCAGCCCAGCACGCCTTCATACACGCCGGAACCCGGATACAGAATGAGGTAACCGATGGAAAAGATGATGGTGATCTGGAACAGGCGCAGCCACCAGCGCGGCAGCGGGTTGTTGTACTCCTCAAGATCGCCGTCCCAGGCATGGCCGGTGGTTTCGCCCTGCTCGGGCTGGTGCGTGGTTTCATAGCGCGAAGTCCAGCGCAGCAACAGCCAGTTGGAGACGATGCCGAAGATCACCAGCACCAAGACGAAAATCTGCCAACCCAAACTCATGATTTTTGCTCCTGATCATTGTTCTCGGCCTGCTTGCTCTGGTCCGAGTTGCCGTGGCGAGCAGTTCGCTGCACGTCTGCCTCGTCCTGCAGCGGGATTTGTGCGGCTTCATCAAAACGCTTTTTGCGCGCCGGGCTCCACGCCCAGATCGCCACGCCAACAAACAGCAGCAGCGCCAGCACGGTCATGACGCCGCCGGTGGTGGCCCAATCGATACCTAGCATTATTGCGAGCCTATGCTTGCAACAGCATCGTCGGCGACCGGTTGCCGCGTGCCCAGCCACTGCAGGTAGGCGATCAACGCCTGCAGTTCGGTCACGTTCTGCAAGTCCTCTGTGGCTGCAGCGATCTGTTCATCGCTGTAGGGATGGCCCAGCTTGCGCAAAGCTTGCATGCGCCGTTGCACCACTTCCGGATTGACCAGCCCATCGGCCAACCAGGGGTAACCCGGCATGTTCGACTCCGGCACCACATCGCGCGGATTGAGCAGATGCACTTCGTGCCACATGTCGCTGTAGCGGCCGCCGACGCGCGCCAGATCCGGGCCGGTGCGCTTGGAGCCCCACTGGAACGGGCGGTCATAGACATATTCGCCAGCAACTGAATAATCACCATAGCGCTCGGTTTCCCAGCGGAATGGACGCACCTGCTGCGAGTGGCAGTTGTAACAACCTTCGCGCACGTAGATATCCCTGCCGGCCAGTTCCTTCGGCGGATACGGCACCACACCGGGGGCTGCTTCCACCACGCTGGCCTGGTACATCATCGGCACAATTTCCACCAGGCCACCGAAGCTGATCGCAATGACGATCAGAATGGCCAGCAAACCGACGTTTTTTTCGATTTTTTCATGACCGAATGCCATGTCATTCTCCTGTTGAATTCATCGCCGAAGCTCAGGCCGTCTGCGGCACCAGCACCGGTGCCGGCACAATGCCGGCAGACTCGCGCCAGGTCTTGTACAGGTTCCAGCTCATCACCAGCGTGCCGGTGAGGAACAATATGCCGCCGAGCAGACGCACGTAATAAAATGGATAGGTGGCGTTCAGCGATTCGATAAAGGTGTAGGTGAGCGTGCCATCGTCATTCACCGCGCGCCACATCAGACCCTGCGTGACACCAGCTATCCACATGGCGGCGATGTACAGCACGATGCCGATGGTGGAAATCCAGAAGTGCCACTCCACCAGCTTCAGCGAGTACAGCTGTTTGGCGCCGAACAGTTTCGGGAACAGATGATAGACACAGGCCATGGTGATCAACGCCACCCAGCCCAGCGCGCCGGAATGCACGTGGCCGATGGTCCAGTCGGTGAAGTGCGACAGCGAGTTGACCGTCTTGATCGAGAGCATCGGACCTTCAAACGTGGACATGCCGTAAAACGACAGCGACACAATCATGAAGCGCAGCACCGGATCGGTGCGCAGCTTGTGCCAGGCACCGGACAACGTCATGATGCCGTTGATCATGCCGCCCCAGCTTGGCGCCAGCAGAATCAGCGAAAACACCATGCCCACCGACTGCGCCCAGTCCGGCACCGCTGAATAATGCAGATGGTGCGGGCCGGCCCACATGTAGACGGCAATCAGCGACCAGAAATGCACCACCGACAGGCGATACGAATAAATCGGTCGCTCGGCCTGCTTGGGCACGAAGTAGTACATCATGCCGAGGAAGCCGGCGGTGAGGAAAAAGCCCACTGCGTTGTGACCATACCACCATTGCACCATGGCATCGACGGTCCCGGAATAGATCGGATAGCTCTTCCACAGGCTCACCGGAATGGCCAGGTTGTTGATGATGTGCAGCACGGCGATGGTGAGGATGTAGGCACCGAAGAACCAGTTGGCGACATAGATGTGTTTGATCTTGCGCTTGGCGATGGTGCCAAAGAAAACCACCGCATAAGCCACCCAGACCAGCGTGATGAGAATATCGATCGGCCATTCCGGCTCTGCGTATTCTTTGGACTGGGTGATGCCCAGCGGATAGGTGACGACCACTGCCAGCACCACAGCCTGCCAGCCCCAGAAGGTGAATGCCGCCAGCTTTGGCGCAAACAGCGGCGCATGACAAGTACGCTGCACCACATAGTAAGAGGTGGCGAACAGACCGCAACCGCCAAAGGCAAAAATCACCGCACTGGTGTGCAGCGGCCGTAAACGGGAATAGGTCAGCCAGGGAATGTCAAAATTAAGCAGCGGAAATGCCAGTTGCGCGGCGATGACTACACCCACCAGCATGCCGACAATGCCCCAGACCATGGTCATCACGGTGAACTGGCGCACCACGCGATCGTTGTAACTGGCTGTTGTACTCATAATGGTTCAATATCCGATGGAAATTGCCGGCTAGTTTAGCAAGCCTGCAAGTGGTCACGAGTTGATGCAGATCAAGTTATGCGCAATCTGCCATGACTGTAGCGATTTACGCCGGCACTTCCTTCCCGGCCCAGTCAAAAACCTTGCCGGAATCTGTGGATTTGCGCTCAGCCAGCACTGTCAGCAGTCTTTGCGCCGAAAACGCCGGGGTAAACAATTTGTCCGCCGGAACATTGCCCTGGAACGGCGCCGAAAGATCGGTGGCCACCGTGCCCGGATGCAGTCCAAGCACAATGCTGTCGCGATTATGCCGGCGCAGCTCAATCGCTGCCGTGCGCAGAATCTGATTCAACGCTGCCTTGGACGCCCGATAGCTGTACCAGCCGCCGAGGCGGTTGTCGCTGATGCTGCCCACCCGCGCTGACAACATGGCGATGGTATAAGCCTGATCTCTGGGCAATAACGGCAACAGATGCTTCAGCAACATGGCCGGAGCGAAAGTGTTGACAGCAAAAACCTGCTGCAGCCAGGCCAGATCAACGTCCTGCAGCCGCCGTTCCGGCCCGCGCTCGCCATGGTGCAACAACCCGGCAGCATTGATCACCAGACCCAGCTTGTCGTCGTGCTGCTCGATCGCGGCCACCAGACGCGCCAGATCGGCGTCACTGAGCAGGTCAATCTGCAGCAATTCACAGCGCTCATGCTGCGCTGCCAATGCCTGCAATTCTGCGTTCTTGTTGTTATTGCGCGTGGTCAGATACAAACGCCGCTGCGGGTATTGCGCCGCCAACTGCTGTGCCAGCGCCAGACCGATACCACCGCTGGCGGCAGTGACCAGCATCGCTGTTTGCGAAGAGTTGTTCCGCTTGCTGTCTTGCATAGTTCACCTGTACTGGTAATGCCTTTATCCATGCCAAATCTGGCCTTTCTTGCTGCATGGGGGAAGGAGCTAATGAGCCCCCATCCCGACCTTCCCCCGCCAGCAGGGGAAGGAGTTAATGAACCCACATCCCGGCCTTCCCCCGCCAGCAGGGGAAGGGGCGCGTTGATTACCTGTTGTCGCGAATGTGGGGGAAGTTGCTCCGGAACACTCCCTCCCCCGCGCGCGGGGGTGGACTGATGAGCGTGATCGTGTTGAGCGTTTGGCCATTCTCTCTCCCCCGCGCGCGGGGGTGGACTGCCAACAACATTGAGGTGGCGCGATCCGCTGAGCTCCCTCCCCCGCGCGCGGGGGAGGGCTGGGGTGGGGGTACCAAACTCGATACTGTGCCAGTTGTCAGCATATCCCCATACCTCTATCCTGTAATGATGTTTACCACCACCAATCTACGTCATGTCAGCCGTGATCAGATGCAACATTGGCTGTCGCACATTTTCAGCCTGTGTCTGCTGTTGGCACTGACAGCATGCAGTGAACAAGATACCGGCAGGACAGTGGAACAAGCGGCAACCAGCCCTGCCGCTGACAGTAGCAAGCAGAGCGCAGCAACGCTGCAACTGGCCTTTGCCAACGCCGTCCCCGGGCTGGACCCGCTGCGTGCCGGCGGCCACGAAAGCAGCATGCTGATTGGCGCGGTGTATGACCGCCTGTATCGTTATGCGCTGCTGGCACGACCGTATCAGATTGTGCCGCAGGCAGCCGAGAGCATGCCCGAGATCAGCGCTGACGGACTCAGTTACACCATTACCCTGCGGCCGGGGCAGCGCTTCCACAGTGATCCGGCATTGCCAGCCACAGTGCAAAACGCGCATCCGCTGCAAGCCGCTGACCTGGTTTACTCGCTGCTGCGTCATTTTGACCCCGAACTGCAAAGCCCGTGGCGCTGGCTGTGGGCCGGTCGCATTGCAGGCCTGGATGCCTGGTCGCGCGATGCCGATTACGAGCAGCCGCCGGACGGCCTGCAGATCATTAACGACAACACGCTGCACATCACGCTGACCACGCCGCAAAGCGAATTTCTGCATTTGCTGGCGCACCCCAGCGCAGCGATTGTCATGCGCGAGGCGGTAGAGCACTATGCTGATGACTACACGCTGCATCCGGTTGGCAGCGGCCCTTACCGGCTGCAGGATCTGTCCATGTCGGGCATCAGCCTGCGCGCAGTCGCTGACTACAGTGGCAAGCCAAGCTCGCTGGATGCAGAAGGCTATGCGGCGGATCGGCATGCCGACTTCGGCCTGAACGCGCTGGAAAGCCGCACCGCACCCATGTTGCACAGCATCGAGATTCAGATCGAACGTGATGCCGATCGGCGCCTGCAATTGCTGCGCGATGGCGGCATTGATGCCCTGCTGCTGCAGCCGCAACAATACCCTGAAGTGCTGGCCATGTCCGGGGAAGACAATCCTGCCGATGCAACCGTCGCCATCCCGATTGCGCTGAATAAAGACTGGCTGACCGAATGGCAGCTCAGCAGGCAACCGGCCGCTGAATGGCTGCGCGTGGATTTCAACATGCACAGCGAAGAACCTGATCTCGATGACGATGACGGTGCCGATGACGCTACTGACAGAGATACTGAGAATGCTGCAGCCAGCGTGCCGATAGATCGCAATCTGCGCTGCGCCTTACGCGACAGCATCGACTGGGATGCATTCAACCGCCGCTTTTATCATGGCAGCGGTTATGTCAGCGCCAGCGTTATCGCGCCTGCCGCCAGCAGCGGCAGGATTGCCGCAGGGAATGTCCCAGCAACCTCCGGCGACGCTGATCCATTCGCCAGCCTTGAACAGCTACCGGAACTGAACTTCGCCCACGTCGACAGCAACCGCAATCTGGCTTACTTCGACTGGTTTCAACAGCAATTGAACGATGCAGGCTACGCCGCGGAGCAGATTCGTAGTGTGCCTTTCGAAAATCTGGGCGAGCTGCTGCAAGCCTATCGCAAACAACAGTGGCCGCTGCTGTTCTCGGCCTGGTCGCTGGATCTGCCCACCGCCAGCAATACGCTGCAACTGTATGCCGGCAACAATGCCCATGCCGTCACCGGCGGTCCCGGTCTGGCCAATTACCGCAACCGTGAATATGATCAGTTGCTGCAAAAACTCAACATTTCGCCAGACAATCATGACCAACTGGTCAACAACATGCTGGAACTACTGGCAGACGACTGCGTCACTGCCGCTGGCTTCAGCCCGGCGCGAATTCATGTCTGGAGCAAGTCCCTGCTGGCCTGGCCGGACGCCGATTTTGCTGCTGCCGAATGGTTGCGGTTTGCTGCAATGGCTGAAAACCAGCACAATAACCAGTGATCCTACAACCCAATAATTACGGATTCAGTTGGTCTGTCAGCTTTCAGGTAAAGGCGCAGCCCGCAGTGAACGGCCATAATCCGGCCGCAACGCAGCCATGGACGCTGACAGGCCAACCCTTCGGGCGCTCCCGTGGCGCTGCGCAGCGGCGTTCCCGTGCTTGCCAAGGGGGACGACCATTACCTGCGCACGGCGCCTTGCCGCGCAGCGCCACGGGAACGCTGAACCCGCAATGATTAGATTGAAGGACCACTAGATCACATCCAGGAGACAGCAGATGCACCACGCTCAACATCCGCATGACCAGATTATTCCCGTGCGCGACGAGATCGCCGCCGCTGCGCACATCAATCAGGCTGATTATGAAAAGCTGTACCAGCGCTCGCTGCAGGACCCGGAAGGCTTCTGGGGCGAGGTCGGTCAGCGGCTGGACTGGATCGAGCCCTACACGCAGGTCAAGGATGTATCGTTTAATCTTGATGATCTGCACATCCGCTGGTATTACGATGGTGTGCTCAATGTCTGCGCCAACTGCGTGGATCGGCATCTACCGGAACGTGGCGAGCAGACGGCCATCATCTGGGAAGGCGATGACCCCAGCCGTTCAGCGCACATCAGCTATGCCAAGTTGCACCAGCAAGTGTGCCGCTTTGCCAATGTGCTGAAACAACTCGGTGTGAGCAAGGGCGATCGCGTCACCATTTATATGCCGATGATCGTGGAAGCGGCCGTGGCCATGCTCGCCTGCGCCCGCATCGGTGCCGTGCACTCGGTGGTGTTCGGTGGCTTCTCGCCGGACGCGCTGGCCGGGCGTGTGGTTGACTGCGCTTCCAGCACCATCATCACCGCCGATGTCGGCGTGCGCGGCGGCAAGGCCACGCCACTCAAAGCCAACGTCGACAAGGCGCTGGACCATGCCGAGGCCGCAGCGCACGTCAAAAAAGTGCTGGTGGTCAAAAACGCCAGCGCCAATGATGTGAAAAGCGAGATGCAGGCGGGCCGCGACCACTGGCTGCACGAGGAGGTTGATCAGGTCAGCGACGACTGCCCACCCGAGCCGATGGCGGCAGAAGACCCGCTGTTTATTCTGTATACCTCAGGTTCCACCGGCAAGCCCAAGGGCGTGCTGCATACATCCGGCGGCTATCTGGTCTATGCCAGCTACACCCACGAGCTGGTGTTCGATTACCACGACGGCGAGATCTACTGGTGCACTGCCGATGTTGGCTGGGTTACCGGTCACAGTTATATCGTCTATGGCCCGCTGGCCAACGGCGCCACCACGCTGATGTTCGAAGGCGTGCCCAACTATCCCGACAACAGCCGCTTCTGGCAGGTCTGCGACAAACACCAGGTGAACCTGTTCTACACTGCACCGACCGCCATTCGTGCGCTGATGCGCGACGGCGAAGGGCCGGTGAAAAAAACCACGCGCGATTCCCTGCGCATTCTCGGCACGGTTGGTGAACCGATCAACCCGGAAGCCTGGTACTGGTATTTCGAAGTGGTCGGCGACGGCCGCTGCCCGGTGGTGGACACCTGGTGGCAGACCGAGACCGGCGGCATGCTGATCAGCCCGCTGCCCGGTGCCACGGCGCTGAAACCCGGCTCCGCGACGCTGCCGCTGCCCGGTATCCAGCCGGCGCTGGTGGATGCCGATGGCAAGCTGCTGGAAGGCGCGGCCAGCGGCAATTTGATCCTGACTGCCAGTTGGCCCGGGCAGATGCGCACGGTGTACGGCGATCATGAACGCTTCGGCCAGACTTATTTCTCTGCCTATCCCGGCAACTACTTTACCGGTGATGGCGCGCGCCGTGACGCCGACGGCTATTACTGGATTACCGGCCGCGTTGATGATGTCATCAATGTCTCCGGCCACCGCCTGGGCACCGCCGAGGTGGAATCGGCGCTGGTCGCGCACGAGGATGTCGCCGAGGCTGCCGTGGTCGGCTTTCCGCACGACATCAAGGGCCAGGGTATCTATGCTTATGTCACGCTGATGTCGGGTGCAGACCCCAGTGATGAATTACGCAACGAACTGGTGCAATGGGTGCGCAAGGAAATCGGCCCCATCGCCAGCATCGATCACCTGCAATGGGCACCGGGACTGCCGAAAACCCGCTCCGGCAAGATCATGCGCCGCATCCTGCGCAAGATCGCCGACGACGAGCACGACCAGCTTGGCGACACCTCCACGCTGGCCGATCCGGCCGTGGTCGAGGATTTGATCAATAATCGGCTCAGCGCTGGTCGCTGACGTCTTCGCTCTCGCCGTCGATGGTGCGGCCGGATGAATC
>CAZHRH010000022.1:6512-21820 GCA_964534475.1 uncultured Wenzhouxiangellaceae bacterium | reverse complement strand
TCCAGCAACAGGCGCGGATCAACGCGCTGATCGCGCCAGTTCATGCGCCAGTCCAGGTGCGGTCCGGTAGCGCGGCCGGTGGCACCGATGCTGCCGATGTGATCGCCTTGCTCGACTGGTTGCTCCAGCGCCACGTCAACGCTGTGCAGATGCAAAAAGGTGGAGGATACGCCATCGCCATGATCGATGATGATGGTGCCGCCGGAATAGTACAGGTCGTCCTCGGCCAGCACAACAACGCCGTCGGCCGGCGCAACCACTGCGCTACCAACTGGTGCGGCAAGGTCAATGCCGTAATGCGGACGTTTGGGTTTGCCGTTGAGCACGCGCTGGCTGCCGTAGACGCCGCTGATGCGGCCTTCTGCCGGCCAGATAAAGGGTTTCGCCCAGTCGCTGCTGCGCCGGGAGCGGTTCCTGGCCGCAGCCACCTGGCTGGCTTCGCGACTGATTCTGGCGCTGACCTCCGGCGGTGGCGTGACGCTGGCCGGCGGCAGACCGTCAATGCGCTCGATGGCATACTGGCGTGGTTTAGGCCGCACCAGCAGCGACTGTTCACGACCATCTGCCAGTCTGGCATGCAGCAATTGTGCTTGTTGGGCATCGCGGCCGAAGCCGAACACAAAAAGCCCGTCGGCGTTGACCGGCAGGCGCTCGCCGTCCAGCGCTACATTGGCTGCGGGATCAGTGCGCCCGATCATCAAAGCCCCCTGCAGCGGTGTATTGAGCAATGTGATCAGCTCTGATTCGGACTGTGCCGACAGCGATGTCGCCAACAGCAACAGCAGCACCACAGCAGATTGCTCCAAACACCGTTTCATGGTGCCAGCCGCAGCAATTGACCCGGCCGCAGTATGCTGCCGGCCGACAGCTCGTTCCAGTGCATCAGATCGTCCAGAGAGAGGCGGAAGCGACGCGCAATGGTCCACAGTGAGTCGCCACTGCGCACGCGGTAATTGTTGTCTGCGCTGGTCTGGGCAACTTGCGCATGATAAACGCGCAAGGTCTGGCCGGCGCGGATCCGGTGCGCATTGCGGATGTTGTTCCAGCCCTGCAGTTGCGCCACGGAAACACCATAGCGCTGGGCGATGGTGGACAATGTTTCATGGCGTCTGATGCGATGGCGCAGGCTGTTGACGCCGGGCAGAGATCGCTGCAGTTGCTGTAATTGTGCCAGTTGCCTGGTGTATGCGGTATCGTGTCCGACTGCGGCGACATCGCTTGCTGCCGGCGCCAACAGCAGCTTCTGACCGGGCCGGATCAGATGACCGCTGATACCGTTGATTTGCTGCAGCTTCGGCACGCTGCTGTTGTGGCGCCGCGCGATGGCGCTGAGCGTGTCACCGCGCTTGACCGTGATCTGAACTGGCGCAGCCGCTTGCGCGGCAGGCATCGCTGCAGGTGGCTTGCCGCTGCGTTCTGCGCCAGCGCTGATGGCTGACTGATAAATGGACAGATGTCGCTGCGGGAGTTTGAGGGTATAGCCGGATGCCGGGCTGAGGTGACTGCTGAGGCCGGCGTTCAGCGTGTACAGCGCGGCAATGTCCATTTCTGCCTGCTGGGCAACAGCGACCAGGTCGATCTGCTGCTCGAAGGTCATGCTGCTGAGCACCGGCTGGTCTGCAATCTCCGGCAATGACAACTCGTCATACTGCGTGCGCAGCAAACACACCAGACCATGCAGTTTGGGGGCAAACGTCTTGGTTTCGCGCGGCAGTGCCAGTCGCGCCGGATCCAGGTCACGCAGTTGGCCGCCTGCGCGCCGTGCTGCCCGCGCCACGCGCGCCGGTCCGGCATTGTAGGCTGCCAGTGCCAGTCGCCAGTTGCCGGCAAAGTCGTGCATGAGCCGCTCCAGCATGGTCAGTGCAGCCGTGGTCGCCAGCACCATATCGCGTCTGGCATCAAATTCCGGCGCCACACGGAGTCCGTAATCCTGTGCCGTGGGCAGGGTCATCTGCCAGGCACCGTGGGCCCCGGCCGGAGACAGTGCGAACACATCGTAAGCGCTTTCAATCACCGGCAGCAGGGCGAATTCCAGCGGCAGTTCACGTTTGCTGGTCTCTGCCATGATCAGATACAGCCAGGGCTCTGCGCGCCGGAACACGCGGTGTAGATATTCCGGGTGATTGCGATACCAGCTCTGCCAGATCTGTGCCTGGGCATCGCGGCTGCAGTCCGGGAAGCTGAAGCCTGCCCGCAGCCGCTGCAAAAGGCTGTCAACGGGCTGCTGCGCGGGTATTGTGGTCGCTGGCTCCTGTTGCAAGATTGTCGATTGCTGCAGGTCAGCGCGCGCCGCTTTGGCCGCGGTCTGATCTGTGCTTTGGCCTGCAGTGATGCTCTGGTCGAGCTGCTCACTGCTGCCGGGCGGGTTCAGGCTGGCAGCTTGATCATGGCCTGCAGCATTGCCTTTTGATTGGCGTTGCTTGAGCGGGTCGCCGTTGCCGGCAGACGCAGCAGCGTCATTTTCCGGCGCCGGATGGATGATGGCGCAGCCGCCGGCCAGCAGCAGCAGGCTGCAGTTGATGACAGCGCTCAGACGCAGCGCGCGCAGCACTGCTGACAGCCGTGGGCAGCTTGCCTTTGCAGACAGAATTGACGGCATTAGAACTGGTCCTTCCAGGATCGAATGATGGCCATGACCCGCTGCGCTGATAGCTGTGCCGCCGGCACGCCGGCACGGGCGGCGGCGGCCGCTGCCACCGCCGGCGCGCGGGTGCGCAGAAATGGATTGTAAGTGATTTCCGCCGCCAGCGGCACCGGCAGGGTGGGCAGATGTCTGTTGCGCAAGTCCTGTACCTGCGCACAGCGCTGCTGCAGGGCCAGGTTAGCGCTGTCAACCGCCAGCGCGAAGCGGCAGTTGCTGGCGGTGTATTCGTGCGCACAGCACAGTTGCAGCTCGCCGGGCAGTGCAGCCAGTTTATCCAGCGAACGCTGCATCTGCGCCGGACTGCCTTCAAACAGGCGGCCACAGCCGACGCTGAACAGGGTATCTCCGGCAAACAGCCAGCGGTCGTTGTGGAAGGCAATGTGCGAGCGCGTATGTCCGGGCACTTCGATCACATTGAACGTCAATGCCAGTTGCTCAATGCTGACCTGGTCTGCTTCTGCGACTATCCTGGTAAGCGTCTGAATACGTTCGTCATCCGGTCCGGCCACCAGCGTGTTGCTGTCGCCATGAGTTTGCAGCAAATTGTCTAAACCGCCGATATGGTCGGCGTGGTGATGAGTGATCAGCACTGCTGCCAGTTGCAGGCGATGCTGGTCCAGGTAATTGGCAACCGGTTCTGCGCTACCGGGATCCACCACCAGGGCGTGCCGATCGTCGTGCAGCAGCCAGATATAGTTGTCGGTGAAAGCCGGAACCGGTGTTAGCGTCAATCTCATACAATGTCGGGTAATTCTGCTATTGTGTGCGCATGGTAGCAAAGCTGTTCAGAAAATTGAGACTTTCCGCTGCCGCACGCGGCACGCGAGCATCCCGTCACTGGACAGCCAACGCCTTCGGGTGTTCCGTGCTGGAGGCTGAAGCTGAACTGCTGCAGCGCCTGATACACGCGCCAAACAACCGCCGCATCATCGAGTTGGCAACCATCGAAACACCCGAGTGTGGGTTGCCGGTGATGGCATCGTTCGCTGCAGCGCAACAATCCTGGCGCGAGCCGGTGGTGGCGTCATTGACGCAGTTGCCGGTGCTGACACGCGCGGTGGATGTCGTCATCTGGCGCTACCTGGCCCTGGACAGCAACAGTCGTTACTGGCTGTTGCAGGATGTGGGCCGGGTGCTGGCGCCGAACGGCATCTTCTACTGTTGTCATTTGAATCCGTACTACAGCGCCTGTTGGCGCTATGCAGCGCTGCTCAATCTGGGCTATCAATCGGCCACGGCGATCACAGCAGCGGCGAATATGGCCGGGCTGCAACTGGAAAGCAGCTTCTATGGCGGTCCCGGCTGGTGGAAGTATCGCGCTTTGCTGATCAGTCGCTTTCGCAAACCGATGGCGAATCGCGTCAAAAGCCAGCAGCGCGCCGGCGATCTGGCGCGACGCCCGGCAGCAGCGATGCTTAGACCGCTGGGCAGCGGGAAGTGAGTCAATACTCAGTTTTATGCAAAAGAGTAAATCCGGGACCATGCATACTGATCATATCGACATTTATACCGATGGTGCCTGCAGCGGCAATCCTGGCCCGGGCGGCTGGGGAGCGCTACTGCGCTGGCGTGATCGCGAGCTGGAGATCCAGGGGGGTGAGCACCACACCACCAACAACCGCATGGAGATGCAGGCCGTGATTGAAGCATTGGCCAGGCTGCGCCAGCGCAAGCCGATTCATATTCATACCGATTCCAAGTATGTCATGCAGGGGGTGACCGAGTGGATGCCCAACTGGAAACGCAAACAATGGCGCACGGCTGCCAACAAACCGGTCAAGAATGCTGATTTATGGCAGTTGCTGGATCAGGCCCTGGCGCAGCACGAAGTGCACTGGCACTGGATCAAGGGACACAGTGGTCACAGCGACAATGAACGTGCCGACAGCCTTGCCAGAAGCGCCATACCAAGATAAATAATTGACTTTATAATTATTTTATATAATATTGATATGAGTGAATTAAATAGCAGTAATCCGTCACAGCAGTTGCGCCAGATCGTACTCGATACCGAAACCACCGGTTTATATCCGGCAGAAGGCCATCGGGTGATCGAGATCGGCGCCATCGAACTGATCAACCGCCGCCCCAGCGGTCGTCGCCAGCACCACTATCTCAACCCGGATCGCGCCAATGCCGAGGATGCCGTAGCCGTGCACGGCCTGAGTGATGAATTTCTCGCCCGGCAACCGCGCTTTCACGAGATTCACGAGGAGTTGCTGGCCTTTCTGCAGGGTGCCGAACTGATCATCCACAATGCCGAATTCGATGTCGGCTTTCTCGATCATGAGTTGCAGCTTTGCCAGGCAAATGTCAGTCGCATCGCCGATATCTGCAGCATTCTGGATACCTTGTTGCTGGCCAGGGAAATGCATCCCGGCCAGCCCAACAGTCTGGACGCTTTATGTCGCCGTTATGAGGTGGATAACAGCAACCGGCAGATGCATGGAGCGTTGCTGGACTCGGAGCTGTTACTGAACGTCTATCTGGCCATGACTGGTGAGCAAAAAGCGCTTGAGTTGGCTATGCAGCCACAGCAAATCGCTGCTGGCGATGAAAGTATTCAATTGCAGCCGGTGGCCGTTGCCGTCAGCGAGCATGAGGCCAGACAGCATGCTGCGCGGATGCAGCGGCTAGCTTAGTTTGACTCGACGTCAGCGGCATCAAAACCTGTGTCGGAACTGAATTCATAGCCCTGTTCTGCGATCAGCGGATGGTTACGGTCGTCCATGGCGCTGAGCAATTCAAAATAAGCCTGCACGTTATTGACATAGCGTACTGCCGTATTGCCGCGGGCATAGCCGTACTTGAGCGTTTCGTAATATTCTGGCTGGTTCAACAGCGGCAGTATCTCGCTGACATCATGCCAGCGGTCCGGGTTCTTGCCCATTCTTTGCGTCAGAACGCGAGCATCCTCAAGATGCCCCAGGCCAATGTTGTATGCGGCCAGACCAAGCAATGTTCGATCAGGTTCGGTGATACGCTGCGGCAAGGCATCGATCTGCTGGCGCAAATAGCGGGCACCGCCGAGAATACTCTGCGCCGGATCGGTGCGGTCCTCAACGTCCAGCGAACGTGCTGTGTTATGGGTGAGCATCATGATGCCGCGCACACCGGTGGGGGAAACGGCTTGAGCATCCCAGTGTGATTCCTGATAGCCAACTGCAGCAAGCAAGCGCCAGTCAAAACCGTACTGATCGGCAGCAGCTTCAAACAGTAAACGCAGTTCCGGCAAGCGGTCGCGCACCTGCTGCTGGAACGTGATCGTGGCAACTTGCTGCAAATCAATGCGCTGATCCATGTAGCGCTGCCTGATGGCATCAAGTTGGCCATTGCTGCTGATCCGGTCAAAGTACGCGCTTGCTTGTTGCAGCAGCGTGTCATCTGTGGACTGCGCAAACACCCAGGCCATGGATTCTTCTGCATCCAGCTCGAACCCCAGATTGATTTCGGGATAAAAGGCGCGATTGAAATGCAGGTCAGTGGAATCGATGACGGCGTAATCATATTCACCCAAGGTCACCATCTGCAGCAGTTGTTCTACCCCGGCCGACTCTACTGCCGCCCACTCCAGATCGTCATATGTCAACTGCAAGTGTTGCAGCAGGTCGATATAACTGGCGCCGGCATTGACTGCCAGACTGCGCCCCACCAGGTCTGCGACCGACCTTGGCCTGTTTTCACCGGCACGGTAGATCACCACCGGGTTCGAGGTCTGGTATACCGGCCCGAAGCGATACTTCTGCTGGCGTTGCGGCGTGATGCTCATGCCGGCGGCAATCAGATCGCCTTTACCCTTGTCCAGCGCCTGCAGCATGACGTTGATGCCAGTGCGCAGTCGAATTTCCAGATCCACGCCGAGATAGTCGGCAAAACCGGCGGCCAGATCATATTCAAGACCAGCTTCACCATCAGCAGTGCGATAGTAGGTCGCGGCGCTGTTGCGTGTTAACACAATCAACTGGCCACGTTGCAATACCCGTTCCAATGCTGCAGGCTGATCGCGCCCGATGATTGCCAGCGCCAGCAACACGAAACAAATCAGTCCCAACACGCTGAGAATGACCGTGTTCGGATGTCGTCGCAGTATGTTCAAGACCTTTTGCATGGCAAATCATGATAATAGGTTTGGCGCAAGCATGCTTAATTGCATGGGACGTACCCATGCTGGATCGTGGGATCCCGACAAAACCCTTCGGTACGGGCATTTGCGGGCATCCCGCCGCGTCTCCGCTGGCTCATTTGCCATGCTCATTTGTTTGGCCAAATCACACTCGCTGTAGCCGCACCGGTGTATCCCGCAAAGCATGTCCCGGACCAAGATTCGGGGACCAAGTCGCGCCCTGCATAATTGATCAAAGGTTGCCTAAATTTGTCCTTGCCAAGCAATCACTGCCGGGTCATGGGCTGTGATTGTGTTGCGGCTGCATCATCCGCTTCTGGCAATGAACTGATCAGCACCAGCGCAGCCAGCCCGGAACTGTCGAAGTATTCCATGCGCCCGGCCTGTATGCGCCGGCGCTGCTGCAGCTTGCGTACGCGGTAAGCGGATGTCTCATTCCTGTCTCCGGCAGCATGCTCGCCGCGGTAATACAGCACACTGCTGCGCTCGCGGATATTCAGTTCAGCCACACCCACATTGCCGGTATTGATTTTCAGACTGCCGTCGAGCACATACTGCGGTTGCGGCAGGATAACGCTAGCAGAGGTGTCGTCAGCATCTGCGATGATGTCAGTGACTGTCGTTGCATCTGCTGCCTGTGCGACCGGGTCGGATTCCTGCACATCAAACGCTTGCGGCAAGACCTGTTCGCCATGGATACGCCAGCGTCGGCCGATGCCGTCGCTCTGGTGCCAGCGATAATAGCCGAGCAGCTCATATTTGCCCTGCATGTCTTGCCAGGCTGCGGCCATGGCTGCACTGGCAAACGGCTCAGTGCTGTCGTCACTGCTGTTGATATTGCTGAAAATCGGCTGCCGAGTTGCTGGCGTCAGCACCGCGGGCATCACCGGTAAAGCTCGAAAATCCTGCAGTTGTTCCTGCTCACGCCAGGCAATGTCGCCGTCTGCATGGGCAAACAACAGCACTTCGACATGCCAGATAGTGGCTTGTGGTTCCGGCTTGGATAGCTGTTCTGGCTGCGCCCAGGTTTGACCGCTGAACATAAGCAACAGCCATGGCAGCCAGTGTGGACGGAGTATGCGCATCAGGTAATTCATCACGGCAAATTATATCGGTTTAGCTTAGTGCAAACAGGCCCTAGCTTCGGGTCGCCGTGGCAGCATCGGGTTTGAGCTCCTGCAGCAATTGTCGAATATAAAGCAATCGCTGCTGGTCGTCATCTATCATTGCCTTCAGGCTCAAACGTTGCTGACCCTGCAGCTTGAACTCATCGGCCTGGTACTGGACCTTTTTGATCAGTTTTGCCGAGTCGATATTGGGCTGCTCGCTGAAGTCGATCCAGCCGCCGCCGGGGCCAAAATCGATGCGTTCCAGGCCAAGCTGTCTGGCCTGCAGCTTGAGGTTGCTGATGGCGATCAGATTTTTCGCCGCCTGCGGCAGCAGGCCGAAGCGATCGATCAGCTCGATCTGCAACTGGCGCAGGGCCTCGTTATCGGCCGCCATGCTGATGCGCTTGTACAGGTTCAGGCGCATGGGTACATCGGGCAGGTAGTCATCCGGTATGAACGCTGGCAGGTGCAGCTCCACCGTGCCGCTGCGCATCATGGGCTGGCTAAGATCAGGCTCTTCCCCGGCGCGCAGTGCGGCCACTGCCTGTTCCAGCATTTGCAGATGCAGTTCAAAGCCGAGCGCATGCATCTGCCCGCTTTGTTCTTCGCCCAGCAGTTCACCGGCACCGCGGATTTCCATGTCGTGGGTGGACAGGGTAAAGCCTGCGCCCAGGTCTTCCAGTTCGCTGATGGCCTCAAGGCGTTTTCTGGCATCGGCGGTGATGTTCTGCCAATCCGAGATCAGCAGGTAGGCAAACGCGCGGTGATGGGAACGGCCGACGCGGCCGCGCAACTGGTGCAGTTGCGCCAGGCCGAAATGATCCGCCTTGTTGATGACTATGGTGTTGGCGCTGGGCACGTCGATGCCGTTTTCGATGATGGTGGTACAGACCAGGATGCTGGAGCGGCGCGCATAGAAATCGCGCATGACGCGTTCCAGTTCCGGTTGCGGCATCTGGCCGTGGGCGATGGCAATGGGCTCCTGCGGAAACAGACGGCCAAGCTGGCTGGCCATGGACTGGATTGTGCGCACCTCATTGTGCAGAAAATAGACCTGGCCGCCACGCTGCAGTTCGCGTTCGATGGCATCGGTGATCAGGCTGTCATCCCACGGCGTCACCGTGGTCTTGACCGCAATGCGACGGGCCGGTGGGGTGGCGATGATGGACAGGTCGCGAATGCCGGACATGGCCATGCCCAGCGTGCGCGGTATCGGCGTCGCGGTCAGCGTCAGCATGTCCACGGCTGCGCGCAAGGTTTTCAGCTTTTCCTTGTGGCGCACGCCAAAGCGCTGCTCCTCATCGACGATGAGCAGACCCAGATTCTTGAAGCTGATGTTGTCCTGCAGCAGACGGTGGGTGCCGATGATGATGTCCAGCTTGCCGCTTGCGAGCGCGTCCAGCAGTGCGCGGCTCTCCTTGGTTGTGCGCGTGCGCGAGAGCAGTCCTATTTTTACCGGCCAGTCGGCAAAGCGGTCGGAAAACACGTTGAAATGCTGGCGCGCCAGCAGCGTGGTCGGGCACAGCAGGGCGACCTGGTAACCGGCCTGGGCAGCAACAAACGCAGCGCGCAGGGCAACTTCGGTCTTGCCGAAGCCGACATCACCACACACCACCCGATCCATGATTTTTGCGCTGGTCATATCATCAATGACGGCGTCAATGGCAGTCTGCTGATCGGGCGTTTCCTCGAACGGAAAGTCGGCCGAGAACTCGGTGTACATTTTGCGATCCAGCGCCATAGCGGTGCCGGTGGCGGCTTCGCGCCGGGCATAGATGTCTAGCAGCTCGGCGGCGGCATCGCGGATTTTGCGCGCCGCCTTGCGCCGGGTTTTCTGCCAGCGATCGCTGCCCAGTTTGTGCAGTGCGGTGCTGTCCTGATCGCCGCCGATGTAGCGGGTGATCAGTTGGAGGTCGCTGATCGGCACATACAGCTTGTCGCCTTCGGCGTATTCCAGCGTCAGGTACTCACCCTGCAGGCCGGCCACTTCCAGCACGCTCAGGCCCTGGTAGCGGCCGATGCCCTGTTCTTCATGCACCACCAATGCGCCCACTTGCAGATCGGCCAGGCCACGGATCACGGCAGCCGGATCGCGCTCGCCGGGCCGGCGTTGCTTCTGTCTGACACGGCCCTTGAACAATTGCGATTCAGTCAGGATCAGCAGTTCATCCTGCGGCAGCTCGAGGCCGTCACTCAGCGGCAGATCGATCACCGCCAGCCGGATCCCCGGGCTGGCACGGAAGGCATGCCAATCGGGCAGATGGCGTGGCTTGAGGTTGAATGCGGCCAGCGATTCACTGAGCACCTCACGCCGCCCGGCGCTGTCGGCAGCAAGCAGTATGCGACCGCTGTAGTGCTCTGCCAGATGATTCAGACTGTGCTCTGGCTGGCTGCTGTGCAGATCAAGCTCCGGTGCCGATTTTACGCTGAAGGCAATGACTTCGGCATCTTCGCGCGTCTGCTGATGATGGTCATCGGCCAACTCGATGCTGCCTGCCTGGTGTAATTTCGGCTGCAATTCCTGCAGGCTGATGAACAGTTCATGCGGAGCAAGAATCGGCCGCTGGATGTCATGGCGGCGTTGTTCATAACGTTCTTCGACATGCTGCAGGAATTGCTCTGCGGTTGCGCTGATGCCGGCCTGCAGGATCAGTTGCGGATGTTGACCGAGGTAATCGAACAGGCTGCTGGTGTGCTCGAAGAACAGCGGCAGGAAGTACTCCAGTCCCTGTGGGTGATAGCCCTTGCGCAATTCCTGATACATCGTGCAGTGGCGCATGTCCAGCTCGAAGCGCTGGCGGAAGCGCTGGCGGAACTGCTCGCTGGATTCCGGCGTGAACGGATACTCGCGGCTGGGCAGCAGTCGCACCGACTGCAGCGGCTGCAGCGAGCGCTGGGATTCGGCATCGAAACTGCGCAGTGAGTCGATCTCATCGTCCAGCCACTCGATGCGCAGCGGCAGCTTGGAGCCGGCCGGAAACACATCCAGCAGCGCACCGCGCCGGGCGAACTGACCGCTTTGATAAACCGCATCGACAGCTTCATAACCGGTGTTGACCAGGTTTTCCCGAAACGCCAGCATCGGCAGGGTCTGACCAACCTGGATCTGCAGACTGTGGCCGCGGATGAACTCGATCGGCGCCAGCCGCTGCAGCAGCGTGCTGACCGGCACAATAAGCAATCCGCGGTTGATGTCGGGCAGGCTGGCCAGCGTGGCCAGCCGCGCCGAGATGATATCCGGATGCGGTGAGAACAGATCGTAGGGCAGGGTTTCCCAGTCCGGGAAGTGCAGCACCGGCAAGCTGTCGTCATCGCGCAACAGCATGCAGTCGCGTTGCAGCATGCTGGCCTGCTGTGCCGAATTGCAGATCACCACGGTCAGCCCGCTGTGGCGTCGCGCACTGGCGCAGATGGCCATGGCGGCAGCGGTCGCCTGTGCGGGACCTCCATGCAGCCCGCGCCAGAGATTGCGGCGATCTGTAACCGGCAGCGGTGGCTGCAATGGTGAATAAAAATCAGACATAGTGAACAATGCAGCTGTTACGCTCTGCTGGCTGTGATTAAGGGTGTTGCCGGATTGGCTTATACCGTGTACGGCTTTGGTCGTGAACGGATTCAGGGGCGGTAGTTGGGTACCGGTTTACCCCGCCAGCGCAGTATTATAAATAGGCTCAGGGCCGATAACAGCAATCCAAGCCACCAGGGCATGCCGTAGCCGACCGGAATCATTGCCAGCACCATCGCCACGCCGCCGACCAGCAGTGCATACGGCAGTTGTGTGCGCACGTGCTCGATGTGGTCGCAGTGACTGGCCATCGACGACAGGATGGTGGTGTCAGAAATCGGTGAGCAGTGATCGCCCCAGACCGAGCCGCCCAGCACCGCTGCGGTGGCGGTATACAGGATATGCCAGTGCTGCTGATCGGTCATGTTTTGCAGGTCCAGCATGGTCCATGCCGTCGGCACCACCAGCGGCAGCAATATGCCCATCACGCCCCAACTGGTGCCGGTGGCGAACGCGGTCAGCGCGGCAATCACGAATACCAGCGCGGGCAGCAACTGCACCGGTAGCCAGGTGCCGATCAACTCGACCAGGTAGTTGGCCGTGCCCAGCAACTGGGTGATTTCGCCCAGCGACCAGGCCAGCAGCAGAATGATCATGGCAAACAGCAGGTTCTGTACACCACTGAACCAGGCTTTGACGGTTGCCTCCATGCTCAGCAGGCCGCTGAACATGGTCATCGCGGCGGCGCTGAGCACACCGAGCATGGAACCCCACAACAGCGCCTTGTAGCTGTCGGCGGCACCGATGATATTGCGCACGGTTTCCTCTTTGCCAGCCAGCGCATTGACCCCGGTATACCACAGACCGGCCATTACCGTGGCAATCATGATGATGATCGGTAGCAGGGCATTGCGGGCCCGGGCCTGGGCTGGTGCGATATGGTCACTGATAGCTTCCTGCTCAGGCCCGCTGCTGCCGCATGGCTGATCTTCCGGGTCGTTGCGCACACGGCGTTCGGCATCAAGCATGGGCCCGAAATCACGATTACCGAGCGCAATCAAGAGCACGAAAAACAGCGCCAGCAGCGGATAAAAACTGTACGGGATGGTGTTGAGAAAAATCAGGTAAGCCTGCTGATTAAAGTCGTCGATGCCAGCCACCGCGTCCGCAATCAGGCCGACTTCGTAACCGACCCAGGTGGTGATCAGTGCCACACTGGCCACCGGCGCGGCGGTGGAGTCGACGATATAGGCCAGTTTTGCCCGCGACAGCCGCACGCGATCGGTCAACGGGCGCATGGTATTGCCTACCACCAGAGTGTTGGCGTAGTCATCAAAAAAGATCGCCAGACCCATCGCCCAGGTGGTGAAGGCAGCACGCCTGGCATCACCGGCCCAGCCACTGACCCGACGCACGATGCCCTGCATGCCGCCATTGGCAGAGATAATGCCGACCATACCGCCGATCATCAGCGAAAACAGCATGATTGCGGCATGATCGGCATTGCTCAGGGCGTTCAGCGCATACACCTGCAGTACCTGCAAAAGCCCGGTGAATATGGCAGCCGCATCCTGTCCGGCAACGATCCAGGCACCCAGCCAGACGCCGGCAAACAGCGCCGGAATCACCTGTCGAAACAGCAGTGCCAGCACAATCGCCAGCAGCGGCGGCAGCAATGACCAGATGCCGGCATGATTATCGGCAATGTCACTGGCAGCCAGCACCAGGTCGGGTAAAAAAAGCAGCATCAGCAGCAGGCCGAAATGCCGTCGCGGTGTTTGATCATTTTGCTGAGGCAGTACCAGGGAGGGGCTGTCTGTTGATTGGCTCATATGGATCGGGACTCAATGTGCCAGACAACAGCAATTAACGCGCCAGCACTTTTTCCGCGGCGGCGATGGCGCGATCAAAGCGCGCCTGCAAGCTGTCATAGTCGTCGGGATGCATCGGCATGCAAGCATACCAGCTTTCCCGCACCTGGCGCAGTTGTTGCTGGGGTGAGGACTGTTGTTTGTCGCGCAAGTGATGACTGAGTCGGTCAACCTGGTACTGCATGCGCTGTTTTTGATCTTCCGCCGGTGACGGCAGTCCGGCCATGAACTCTGCTGCGATGCAGGCCATGCGCGCGGACTGGCTTTGCGTTTGCAGATGTTGTTGCAGTTGTTGCTGCGTCATGCTGGCCAGGGTGTCCGCCAGTGCATCAGCGCCGGCAGCTTCTGCTGGTGCTGCCGGCTCAGCAGTCTCCGTCATCTGCTGTAAATGCCGGGCAACGGCCTGCTGCTGCTGACGTGCGGCAGCATCGGTCTCCTGCCATGCCTGTTGTTCACGCGCCTGCTGCGCCTGCTGCAGGCGCAGCTCAAACTGATCGGCGGCCTGACGCAGACGCGACTGCAGGCCGCGCTCGGGTTTTCTGTGCTGACTGAACTGCTGCTGCAGATCCTCGCAGCGGGCGCGAAAATCAGGCAACGCGGCGTCGGGCTGTTCCAGCATGGCTTCCAGTTCGGCAACGATTTCCTGCTGCTGTGTCAGTTCTTGCTGACGTTCGGCCTGCTGCTGCTTGCGCTGCTGGTCCTGCTCGGCAAACAGCTCATCCATCGGCGCGCGGAAGGCTTCCCACATGGCCTGTTCCTGCTTGCGGGGCAGAATATCCAGTTGTTGCCACTCGCGCTGCAGCGCCTTGGCCTGTTGCAAGGCGCTGGTCTGGTCGGGTTCATGCGACAATTTTTCCGCCAGCCGGATAAGCCGCTGTTTTTCCTGCTTTGCTGCAGCCGACAGGGTTTGCATCTGTTCCTGCAGCTTCTGCTGGCGCTCGCGCAAGCCCTGCAGCAGTGACTTGCGCTGGTCCCCGGCCACGCTGCCAATCTCCTGAAAAGATTGGCTGATGGCGCGCTTTTGCTTTAACAACTGCTTGATGTTGAGCTTCTCGCTGGCCAATAACTCATCGCAGGCCTGCAGGCGCTGCTCGATCAGTTTGCCACGCTCGTGGCGCAAGTTGTCGCGTTTTTGCAGAAACGGTTTCGCCGTGCGCATAAGCATGCCGCAGACGCCCTGGAACTGGCGGTTGAGGGCGTGCTCCTTGCCCAGCGGGCGCATGCCGGCCTTGACCTCGCTGGCTTCCAGTTGCTGCCATTGCTGGCGTGCGTCCTTGACCAGGTTGACCAGCGCATCGGCGTTGAGATCACTGTCTCTGGCGGCGCGCAGATCGGCCAGCAGTCGTCGCCGTTGCTGGTTGTCCGACCAGCGCTGCCATTGGCGCAACTCACCGAGTTCAGCCTGTAGTTGACGCAGCTCGGCAGCATGCTGGTGCTGGAATTTTTTTTGTGCCGCCGGGGTGCAGGCTTGCAGTGTTTCATTGAGCGCCACATGATTGCTGTTGGCGTCGTGCAGTTTGCCATCATTGGCGCACTTCAGGGCCTGCTGCAGCAGCTTGTCCAGGGCCGCACTGGACTGTTGTTTTTGTGTCTGCTGGTCGCCGAGACGGTCTGCAACGGCCTGAATGCGATTGATAAGCTGATCCTGCAAGCGCTGGTCAGCGCGGGTGATGTTGTCAAGCTGTTGCCAGTGCGTACGCCAGCGCTTGCGCCATGGTTTAAGTATTTTTTCTAACTCTTTATTATTGCTGTATTTACGTGCCAGCAGTTTGTCCAGCTCTGCTGCCTGTTGCTGTAATTGTGCTTGCGCTTGCTGTGCGGCGGCCGCGTCCTGCTGGGGGTCAGCTATTTCATCTGCGTCAGGTGGCGGCGGTGCTTGTTCAGCAGCAGGTTGTGCTGTCGCGGCCTGCTGCAGAATCTGCATGGCATTGTGCCAGCGTTTATGCAATGCCTGACCGGCTTCGCTGCTGCCGTCAATGGCCAGCGCCTGCCAGCGCTGCTGTGCCTGTTGCAGCGTTTGTGTCAGCGAGTCGCGACCGCTGATCGCCGCCAGCGG
>CAZHRH010000022.1:4481-6412 GCA_964534475.1 uncultured Wenzhouxiangellaceae bacterium | reverse complement strand
GTGCCTGTTGCAGCGTTTGTGTCAGCGAGTCGCGACCGCTGATCGCCGCCAGCGGCGCCTGCTTGCCGTGCAGCAGTTGTTCGATGTCGTTGAGCAGATCCTCAGCCGCAGGCAAATCATTGGAATCAGTCTGCTGCTTGCTGGTGTCGAGTTCTGCCAGCCTTTGCTGACAAGCCTGATACAGCGCCTTGTTGTTTTTGCGCAGGCTTTTGCTGATGCGTTGCAGGGTCGATGCCTGCTCAATGCGCTGGAGTAGCTCAGCGCGCAGTTCAGGGTCGCTTTCCCGGCAAAAAAGGTCACCCAGCAGGCCCTGTTTGCTGATGCGCTGCGCAGCCTGGCGGCGCACGCCAGCATCTGCTGCCGATGCCGCCAGCTTCTCGATCTGGCTGTCGGCCAGCTTGTCCTGGTTGTGTTCATCGGCCAGGGCATCGAGCCATTGCCCGATCTGCTGCAGGCTCTCGGCATCTACAGAAGTCTGCTGCAGGTAATGTTGTACGAGCCGCGTCAGCAGCCAGGCGCGGTTGCTGCCGGCCTGCTCGCTGGCCAGGCACTGATGCAGCAGCTCGATGTCATCACAGCGCTTCAGTGCAGCCAGGCGCACCGCTGCATCTTCATCGTCACGGGCAATCGTCGGCAATGCATCGAGCAATTCCTGCTCTTGCGCGCTGGCCACCGCGCTGGCGCGGATTTCGGCATCGGTGTGTTTCCATTTTGGCGCAAACCACTGGCTGGCCTTGATCATTGTTCTGCTGTTCCGTCGTTAGGAGGATTGGCCTGGGTCAAGTATACACAGGTTAAATCGCTGGCCAATGCCAGCGGCCCCGCATAATGCTCGCGCACAGCCGCTATGGTGGCGTCCGGGTGTCGTACTGCCCGTCGCATGATGTGCGACAACATCAGTTGTTTCGCACCCATCGCTGCGGCCATGCGGCCGATATCGGCCGGTCGTGCGTGCAGCCGCGTCGCCACACCGCCGGCCTGTTGACCGATGGCGAGACTCATGATGACCAGGTCGCTGTCGGCAGCCAGCTCGACAAAAGCCTGGTTGTCAGCGTTCATGTCGCCGGGCATGGCGATCCTGACGCCATCGATGTTGATCACATACCCCAGTGCCGGCACGATGCCATGTTTGACCATCACGGCGCTGACTTTAAGGCCGTCGCTGTCGATGAGGGTCTGCGCGCTGCTGGTGCGTTGGATTTCATGGGTGTCAATGCGAAACATGCCGCGGCTGCCGTCGGCAATGCCATCCAGATAGCGATAGGCAGCCTTGTCGCCGGTGAACTGGCTGTGCATCCAGGCGCTGATGCCGGGAAAACGATCATTACCGTCCGGGCCGAACAGGTCCAGCGGTTCACGGCGGCGGGAAAAATAGCTGTTTTTGATCAGACCGCTAAGATCACCGATGTGATCAACATGGACATGGGTGATCAAAATGGCGTGCAGGTCATCCACACTGGCGCCTGCCTGCGCAAACCGCAGCAGGCTGCCGCTGCCGATATCAATCAGCAATCTGGCCTTGCCATTGTGCCACAGCAGGTAGCCGCTGGAGGCGCGGGCGTCATCGGCAATCGGGCCGCCTGAGCCGAGCACCTGCAGTGTCAGTTTGTGCTCGCGGCAGACTGCTGGTGAGGTGACTGCTGTCAGCGCCGCTGGCACATCTTGATTGTGAACTGGTTGATCTTCAGTACTGTAATGGTGGGGTTGTGCCGACAGCGTGGTCTGCAGCAGTACAGTGCAGGCTGCCAGTGCACACCAGGCCGCGCGCTGCTGTTTGCGCAGCCTGCCGGATAAAATCAGATGGCTCAGGCAGCCCGGCATAGCTTGTGGTCAGGCAAGCTGTGCAGTGTGGCGGTGGCGGTAGCCAGGTTCTCATTGCCACTGCAATCGTGCGCGTGCTCAGCGCCGAGCAGGATCTGCTCCAGCATGTT
>CAZHRH010000022.1:0-4381 GCA_964534475.1 uncultured Wenzhouxiangellaceae bacterium | reverse complement strand
TGCCACTGCAATCGTGCGCGTGCTCAGCGCCGAGCAGGATCTGCTCCAGCATGTTTAGCTGCAGACAAGCGTCATCGATGCGCAGCAGATCGCGCGGCATGGCAAGCGCTTGCGGCAGCGCCTGCAGATGCCAGCCGATGTGCTTGCGCGCCACGCGCAAACCCTGCTGCTCGCCATAGAAGGCATGCAGGTTCTGCACATGCTGCAACAGCACCGCACAGCGCATCTGCGCCGTTGCAGCGGGCAGCGTATTGCCACTGCGCAGGTACTCATCCACGGCCGCATAAAGCCACGGGTTGCCTTGACCAGCACGACCGATCATGACCGCCGCGGCGCCGGTTTCATGCAATACCCGGGCTGCTTGGCCGGCGCTGTCGATATCGCCATTGGCTATCACCGGAATATTGATGCTGTCCACCACTTCGGCAATGACGGCATAATCAACTGTGCCCTGATACTTCTGCGCGCGCGTGCGCCCATGCACGGTGAGCATGTCGATGCCGGATTGTTCTGCCAGACGGGCGATAGTCACGGCATTGATGTGCTGAGCATCGGTGCCGATGCGGATTTTCAGCGTCACCGGCACGTCCACCGCCAGGCGCACGGCTGCTAGTATGCGTGCCACCAGCGCGGTATCGGCGAGCAGCGCTGATCCGGCGGCTTTCTTGCACACTTTTTTTGCCGGGCAGCCCATGTTGATGTCGATGATCTCAGCGCCATGGCGGACATTGAACATGGCCGCCTCGGCCAGGTAATCCGGCTCGGCTCCGGCGATCTGTACCACCACCGGCGCCGGCTCATCGTCGTGCTGGCGGCGCAGCAGGCTTTTGCGGGTATGCCGCAGGGCCGGGTTGGCGGCGCTCATTTCGGCCACGGCATAGACCGCACCGAGGCGTTTGCAGAGTTGCCGGAAGGGCAGGTCAGTGACACCGGCCATCGGCGCCACCAGACAGCGTGATGGTATCCAGCGATCGGCCAGGGCAAATCCGAACGGCGTGCTCATGCCAGCAACTGATCCAGAATGGAAAAGCCGGCGATCCAGGCGCCCAGTGACGAACCCAGGTTGGTGAGTACAAACACCAGCAATGTGCGTGACACGCGATTGCGCCACCAGCCTTTGATGGCGGTAACGTCACTGCGCAGGGATTCAAAATCGGCCACAGTGGGTTTGCGCAGGGTGGCCTCGACGCTGGCCGAAACCATGCCAGCGGCCACCATCGGATTAAGTGAGGTAATGGGGGATGCCAGCAAGGCACTGAGCACAGTGAACGGATGGCCGCGGGCAATGGCAGCGCCCAATGCAGCAAACACGGCATTGAAGATGACCCAGGTGCCAAGCAGGCTGAAGCCCAGTTGCGGGCTGCGGCTGAAACCGATGGCAAAACCGGTAAACACCACCACAGCAAGAACCCATGGAATCAGCTTCGGCCAGCGTGACGGTGCCGGCAGCTCGTTGAGGCGCTGCATGGTCTGTGCCGGCGTCTGGCTTGCATCCTGCAGATGCTTGTGCAGACCCTGCATGTGGCCGGCACCGATCACCACCAGCGTGTGTGCAGCCGATTCAGTGTTGTCCCCGGCTGCGGATTCAGCCTCATCAGCGCTTGCCAGACTGGCCGTGTCCACCTCGCCGCTGCGAATGGCCGCCGCCATGTAGCGATCACGCTCATCAATAAGTGTCTGATAAAGCGCCGGCGACTGCTGCGCGAACTCGGCAAAGACGTTTTCCAGCATGTCGCCTTGCTTGAGTTTTTCAATATCTTCTTCGCTGATCGATTCGCGGCTGAACACGCTGGCAATCAGACCGCTGAACAACAGCAGACGATTCCAGAAGCCCAGACCTCGCCAGATGCGCTTCATGGTGATGCCCAGATCACGATCCACCAGCAATATCGGCAGCGCCATCTCATCAGCACATTGCATCGCGGCGCGCATCTCAGCACCGGGCTCGATGCCAAACTGATCGGCCAGCCGCTGCTGATAGGCCGACAGTGCCAGATTGGCCAGCATCAGACCGGCGCGGCCTTCACGAATGAGCTTGAACAGATCCTGCGATTGCCAGTGATCCTTGTTGTTGAGCATGCTGTAGCGGGCCGGGCACAGCTCAATGGCAACGCGATCAAAGGCGTGGGTCTGGAGCAGGGCGGTGACCGTGTCGGCGCTATTTTTTGATACATGCGCAGTGCCGAGGATGGTGATGCGCTGATCGCCAAGCTGCAGCTCACGCCAGGGCTGGTCTGCCAGTAATTCGGTCAGTTCTGCCTGCGCATTATCCTCCGCACTGTGCGCGGCTGAACCGCTTGTACCTGGTTCCGAGTCGTGTTGTTTCAAAATGGTATTCCGTGCTTTCGGGGATTGCTGTATTGACGGCCAGGCAGTGTGGTAGAAAAGCTATATCACTGCACCGGATTAAATCATCGCCGGCGACAGTCATAGCGTACAAAACAGGTTCTTTCAGTTTGCTCAGACAGTTTGCTTAGCCAGTGGGCTCAGCCATTCGACTCAGCGTCATGCAAAACAGCAGAGATGACGCGATCGTACTCGAAGTACACGCTGTAATCAGCGTAGCGCCAGCGCGTGATGGGTGGCTCACCGACTGCGGCAAACTGCTGCATTGGCTCACCCCAGCGTTGTGTAACTTGCTGTTTGCTCAGCCCGTTGCCGGGCAACTGCATGCTTTTTGCCCGCTCGACCTGCTCGATCAGCAAAACGTCGGCCGACGCGGTCATAGCGCTTACTGCAGTGAACAGCAGCAGCGCAACACAGGAGAGTTTAACTTTCATGATGCTAGTCCGCCTGATGGTTTTATCATTACAAAGGTACACATCTGCAAGAATACCAGAAAGGTGTAAAACAGTGTCTACAAGGCAATCAAGTTTGAAATGGTAGCAAAGATGCCCGGTTGACTGTCTGGGCAGTTTCATGGCTTTTTCAGCAGTCCCTTTCAAGCAATCGGCCTTCTACGTATTTGTGCAGAATGCTGGCAACAAGTGTTTGATATGGAATGCCTTCAGCAAGCGCTTTTTTCTGCAGGCCGCGCAGGTCTCTGGAAGATAAACGGATGTTGATCCGAGCATCTTTCTTGAACATGGCATCGGCGTACTGCTGATGCAGGTGTTGGGTGTCGGCAGCATCTGCGGCGGATTCTAGTCGGCCAGATGCAAATGCTTTAAGAATTTCTGTTTCTTCCTGATTCAGCTTTTTCATAGCTTGCTTTCTCGATATGCTTTGCTTGCTTTTCGACTGGGTATGATCGTTTTAAGGAACACTTCATTATCGGACTCCACGAATGGAACCAAATAAACGTACTCTTCCATGGCGATCACATGGATTTTCTGCCCAGGGTAACGTTCCTGATTGGGATGTTGTTTGGTGTCAAGAATGTCTCCAGCCATCATGTGAAAAACAACATCTTCAAATGAAACGCCCCTGTCTGTCTTTAGCAGTTTGTTCTTTTCAGAATTCCATGTGATGGTCTTCATGTAAGAATACTAGCACAATGTGTGCCTTTTATCATCAAAAGCGCATCAGTGGTGGATGTAAAAACAAAAGGCCGCCATGCAGGCGGCCTTGGTATCACATTAGCGTCATGATGCTGTGATCAATCTTCACCGGCGAAGGCGCCCAACAGATGCAGCATGCTGGTAAACAGGTTGTACAGCGATACGAACAAGGTGATGGTGGCCATGATGTAGTTGGTTTCACCACCGTTGACGATCTGCTGGGTCTGGTACAGGATCAATCCGGCCATGAGCAGGATGAACATGCTGGACACCGCCAGCGACAATGCCGGCATCTGGAAGAAGATGGCGCCCAGTCCGGCCACAAAGGCCACCAGAATGCCGATCATCAGGCCTTTGCCCATCCAACTGAAGTCGCGCTTGCTGACCAGCGCCACGCCGGACATGCTGAAGAACACCACGCCGGTGCCGCCGAGCGCCATCATCACCAGCTCAGTACCGTTGCTGAAAGCACCGACATAGGCATTCACGATTGGCCCCATGGTCACGCCCATGAAGCCGGTCAGGGCGAAAATGGACGCGATGCCCCACACGCTGTTGCGCAGTTTGGTGGTCAGAAACAGCAGGCCGAAATAGCCAACCAGGGTGATCATCACACCCGGATACGGCCAGTTATTGGCAGCAGAAATCCATGCCATCGCGGCACTGAACAACAGCGTCATGGACAGCAGCATATAGGTGTTGCGCAATACCTTGTTGCCGGCCTCGGTGCGCACCGCCGACTGGCTGGCGACATTCTGATAAGTCTGGGTTACAGGCTTGTTGGTGTTCATGGTTACTTCACCTCATCGCAATAGAGAAAACATACACAGAACCATTCTATAGTGTTCAGCGCTTGGATGTTCAAGAACCTGTGGAGTTCC
>CAZHRH010000021.1:0-23188 GCA_964534475.1 uncultured Wenzhouxiangellaceae bacterium | reverse complement strand
TGTCGGTGGAATTGATTGCGCCGATCGCGATGGAAGACGGCGTGCGCTTCGCCATCCGCGAAGGCGGCCGCACCGTGGGTGCCGGCGTGGTCAGCAAGATTATTGCCTGATGTATAGGCAGGCATTGCAACAGGTATTGAGGTAGCGTAAGTCAGCATGCAGAGATTAGGCGAGTAGCTCAACTGGCAGAGCAGCGGTCTCCAAAACCGCAGGTTGGGGGTTCGAGTCCCTCCTCGCCTGCCACTGCGCTTCGAGCTGAAGCCGGGCTTATTGCGACCATGCAGGTAGAGCTATGGCTTACCTCATTAATGTATTGATTTGAGATTTATGAAACAGACCGAAAAACACAACTCAGCCATGGACACAGTGCTGCTGGGGTTGTCTTTGCTGATACTGGTCGCGAGCATCTTCGGCTTCTATTACTTTGAAGGCCAGGCGTTGCCAGTGGTACGCATTGTGGGTTTGTTTGCGGCCATTGCTGTGTCGATTGTGGTGGCGGCGTTCACAGATAGTGGTCGCGCTATGCTGCAATTTTTCCGCAATGCTGATATCGAGCGACGCAAGGTGGTATGGCCAACGAGGCCGGAAACCGTACAGACCACCATCATGGTTTTGATCGTCACGCTGATTGTGGCGGCCATATTGTTTATGTTTGACAGCCTGCTCGGTGTTATCGTGCGCTCATTAATGAGCGGGGGCTGAGACCATGGCCATGCGCTGGTATGTAGTTCAGGCCTATTCAGGTTTTGAAAATACGGTGAGGAAATCGCTGCTGGAACGTATTGATCGATCCGGAATGAAGGACTGCTTCGAAGAGGTGCTGGTGCCCACGGAAGAAATCGTGGAAATGAAGCAGGGCCAGAAAAAGCGTACCGAGCGTAAATTTTTCCCCGGCTATGTGCTGGTGAAGATGGATATGAACGATGACAGCTGGCATCTGGTCAAGGATGTACCGAAAGTGCTGGGATTCATCGGTGGTACTTCAGATCGGCCAGCGCCGATCACAGATGCCGAAGCCAATTCCATTTTGCAGCGGGTGCAGGAAAGTGCCGACAAGCCGAAGCCGAAAGTGCTGTTTGAGCCCGGCGAGATGGTGCGCGTGACGGACGGTCCGTTTAACGATTTTAATGGCGTGGTAGAAGAAGTGAACTACGAAAAAAGCCGCTTGCGTGTGGCGGTGCTGATATTTGGTCGCTCTACACCAGTGGACCTGGAGTTCACGCAGGTGGAAAAGGCCTGATCGATCAGCATCAGGCAAATGTTTATTAATCCGGCCGTCGATTCGCGGCCGATTACAACCGGGGAGTCAGTACAACTGACGCTGGAACCCACGAGGAGTTGAAATGGCGAAGAAAATTGATGGCTACATCAAGCTGCAGATACCAGCTGGTCAAGCCAACCCCAGTCCACCGGTCGGTCCGGCATTGGGCCAGAAAGGTGTCAATATCATGGAGTTCTGCAAGGCGTTCAATGCTGCCACGCAGGAAACCGAACCGGGTCTGCCGCTGCCGGTGGTTATCACCGTCTACAGCGACCGCAGCTTCACCTTTGTCACGAAAACGCCACCCGCAGCAATCTTGCTGAAAAAGGCAGCCGGTATCGAGAAAGGCAGCGGTGAGCCCAACACGCTCAAGGTGGGTAAAGTTACGCGCGCGCAACTTGAAGACATTGCGCGGCAAAAAGAGCCTGATTTATCTGCCAATGATCTGGACGCTGCCGTGAAGACCATTGCCGGCAGCGCGCGCAGCATGGGCCTGACCGTGGAGGGCATGTAGTCATGGCGATGAGCAAACGTAAACAGGCATGGGCAGACAAGGTCCAGCCCGGCAAATCCTATCCGCTGGATGAGGCGCTGCAACTGATCAGGGAAACCGCCAACGCGAAGTTCTCCGAATCGGTGGATGTGGCGATACGGCTCGGTGTTGATGCCAAGAAATCAGAACAGGCAGTGCGCGGATCCACCGTGTTGCCCAACGGTACCGGCAAGACGGTGCGAGTGGCAGTGTTTGCGCAGAATGAAAATGCGGACAAGGCCCGCGAAGCTGGTGCCGACATCGTCGGTTTTGATGATCTGGCCGAGCAGATTCAAGGCGGCATGATGGACTTCGACGTGGTTATCGCCACGCCCGATGCCATGCGTGTGGTCGGCAAGCTGGGTCAGGTATTGGGTCCACGCGGACTCATGCCGAATCCCAAGGTGGGTACTGTGACTACCGATGTGGCGGATGCCGTAAGCAATGCCAAATCCGGTCAGATACGTTATCGCACCGACAAGGCCGGCATTATTCATGGCTCCATTGGCAAAGTGGATTTTGCTGCGGATGCATTGGCAGGTAATCTGCGTGCATTGCTGCAGGATTTGATCAAGGCCAAGCCAGCGTCGGCGAAAGGCCAATACCTGCAGAAAGTCGCACTGTCGACCACCATGGGCCCTGGCATCAAGGTAGACAACAGTACACTGGGCTTGTAAGCCTGGCAAAGATATAACCCGGATTATTCATGAGCCAACCTGCTGCGATGCTCCCAGACCCCGAATCTACGACGTTTCACTCGGTCGTGCATCCTCACCGTACGGGTGAGTACGATTCCGGTGCACTCGGTCGCGAAACGCCCCATCTTCACGGCCTGGAAACCTCTCGCGACGGTCGGGTCATGAATAATCCGGGTTTAACCGGCTTCGCTGCAGGCGAGGCCGACCAACACCGGCACTGCCGGTATGTCGGGCGCGTGTTTCTGGCGAAACACAACCCCGTCCAAGACCGCAGGTTGCGCATGCTGTCGTTATTGGCAGCAGATGCAGTAATCGTCAGGCAGCAATGTTTGATGGCCTGCGCAGATGGTGTTGCCCGCTGCTCATGATCAGTCATGGAACGGCCAGCACGTTGACGCGATAGCAATATCGCACAAGCTTGGTGTCGGTAACGGCACCGATTTGACAGGAGGTAGCAAATGGCGCTCAACATTGCGCAAAAAAAGGCAGTGGTAGCGGATGTGGCCATGGCGGCTGCGTCAGCACACTCTGCGATTGCTGCTGAGTATCGCGGTATGACCGTTGCTGAACTGACCAGTCTGCGTGACAAGGCTCGCGAGAATGGTGTGATTATCAAGGTCGCCAAGAATACTCTGGTACGTCGTGCCATCGTAGATACTGACTTCGAATGCATGTCAGCCGAATTGACCGGTCCATTGTTGTACGCATTTTCAATGCAGGATCCGGGTTCGGCGGCACGCGTGGTCAAGGAGTTCACCAAGGACAACCCGAAACTGGTTACTCGACTGGTCGCCATCGGCGGCGGTCTGCATGGCGCTGATGAACTCAGCCGTCTGGCAGAACTGCCGACGCTGGATCAGGCGCTGGCCATGTTGATGGGGGTCATGCGAGCCCCGATCGAGAAGTTTGTTCGTACCATGGCAGAACCACACACCAAGATGGTACGTGTGGTGGCGGCAGTTCGTGATAGCAAAGAGGCTGCCTGAGACCGATAACGCTGGGCGCAGAGCATACGCTTGAACGCCCTGGAAAATGATTGATATTTATTGGAGAAGTTAACAATGGCTGTTGCAAAAGAAGACATTCTGGAAACCATAGCGAACATGACTGTCATGGAGGTCGTTGACCTGATTGACGCCATGGAAGAAAAATTCGGCGTATCCGCTGCGGCGCCTGTAGCAGTAGCTGCTGCCGCTGGTGGCGGTGAAGCCGCTGCTGCTGAAGAAAAGACCGAATTTGATGTTGTTCTGGCCAGTTTTGGTGACAACAAGGTTGCTGTCATCAAAGCGGTTCGTGGTATCACCGGTCTTGGCCTGAAAGAAGCCAAGGACATGGTGGAAAGCGCGCCCGCTGCGCTGAAAGAAGGCATTGAAAAAGATGAAGCCGAGGAGATCAAAAAGCAGCTTGAAGAGGCTGGCGCTACGGTAGAGATCAAGTAATTTTTGATCCTGCATTGACGTTGGCGAATCGTAATCGCAGGTCGGGCTGGGGACGCTGGCGTCTCCGGCCCGCTTGCGCTATTGCAAAACTTCAATTGCAGCGTCTTCCGGTACATTCGCACAGAGCTTATGCCCGGTCAGCGACCACAATACAATGACAATTAAAAATTGGCCGGGTTTATTACTGAACTGATGTTCAGTATCGGCGACAAGCAAGGCTTTTGTCGGCAGACATCCAGAGTCTGTAATCGCACAAGTGTATACAACACGGGTATGGCAACATACTGACAAACAATGGCAAACAAGGCAACCCCAACCGGTTGCCGTCGCGGCAAACGCGATCATCAAGCAGGTGGCACAGCATGACATATTCATTCACTGAAAAGAAACGTATTCGCAAGGACTTCGGGCGCTATGAGCGTGTGCTCAATGTTCCCTATCTGCTGGAAACTCAGATTAAATCCTACAACGAATTCCTCCAGCTTGAGGCCGATGCAGGCGACCTCAGTGGTAATGGTCTGCATGGTGCCTTGACATCGGTATTCCCGATCGTCAGCTACAACAACAACGCCATGCTGGAGTATGTCAGTTACCGGCTGGAAAAACCGGTATTTGACGTGCGTGAGTGTCAGCAGCGCGGCGCCTCTTACGGAGCGGCGTTGAAAGTCATGGTGCGCCTGGTCATTTTCGACAAGGATGCGCCAGCGAAAAACCGCAAGCCGAAACAGGTCAAGGAGCAGGAAGTCTACATGGGCGAAGTTCCGTTGATGACTGAAAACGGCACCTTCATCGTCAATGGTACCGAGCGTGTCATCGTCAGCCAGATGCATCGTTCGCCCGGGGTCTTTTTTGATCATGACAAAGGCAAGAGCCATTCTTCCGGCAAACTGCTGTTCTCTGCCCGGGTGATCCCGTATCGCGGCTCCTGGCTGGATTTTGAATTTGATCCCAAAGACTGCATTTTTACCCGCATTGATCGTCGCCGCAAACTGCCGGTGACCATCCTGCTGCGCGCGCTGGGCATGCACACCCAGGAGATTCTGGAGACGTTTTTCGAGTTCACCAGCATCACCTTGCGCAAAAAAGACATCAAGGTTGAAGTCGTGCCTGAGCGCATGCGCGGTGAAAACGCGCTCACCGACATCGCCACCAGCAAGGGCGAGCTGATCGTCGCTGCCGGCAAGCGCATTACCATGCGCCATGTCAAGCAGATGCAGGAGGCCAGCGTGAAGGCACTGGAGTTGCCCTACGACTACCTGATCGGACGTATCATCGCGCGCGATATTATTGACGAAGACAGTGGCGAAGTGCTGTTTGATGCCAATACCGAGATCACAGAGGAGCTGCTGGAAGACTTGCGCGAGCGCGATCTGAAGAAAATCGAGATCCTCTACGTTAACGATCTAGATCAGGGACCCTACATCTCCGATACGCTGCGCATTGATCCGACACCGGGTGAACTGGAAGCGCTGTACGAGATTTACAAGATGATGCGTCCGGGCGAACCACCGAGCAAGGACGCCGCACAGAACCTGTTCAACAACCTGTTTTTCTCGGCAGATCGCTACGATTTATCCAATGTCGGTCGCATGAAGTTCAATCGCCGTCTGGGTATCGACGAGATTGAAGGCCCCGGTGTGCTGGATCGCGCTGACATCATTGCGGTACTGAAAGAGCTGATTAATATTCGCAATGGTCGTGGCAATGTCGATGATATCGATCACCTTGGCAACCGGCGCATACGTTCGGTGGGAGAAATGGCAGAAAACGCCTTTCGTATCGGCCTGGTCAGAGTGGAGCGAGCGGTCAAGGAACGTCTTAATGTGGCCGAGAGTGAAGGCCTGGCACCGCAGGATCTGATCAACGCCAAGCCGGTGGCGGCGTCGCTGAAAGAGTTTTTCGGCTCTTCACAGCTTTCGCAGTTCATGGATCAGAACAATCCGCTGTCGGAAGTCACCCACAAGCGCCGCGTATCGGCTTTGGGGCCGGGCGGTCTGACCCGCGAACGCGCCGGTTTCGAGGTGCGCGATGTGCACCCGACGCATTACGGCCGGGTCTGCCCGATCGAAACGCCGGAAGGCCCCAACATCGGCCTGATCAATTCTCTCGCGGTGTATGCGCGCACCAATGAGTACGGTTTTCTGGAAACGCCTTATCGCCGCGTGGTCAACGGTAAAATCACCGCTGAAGTGCATTATCTTTCAGCCATCGAAGAGGGTGAATTCATCATCGCCCAGGCCAACGCTGCGGTAGACAAGAAAGGCCAGCTTGCGCATGAAATGGTCACCGCACGACAACATGGCGAATTCAACCTGCATGCTGCAACAGACGTGCAGTACATGGACGTATCGCCGCGTCAGATTGTCTCTGTGGCGGCTGCTCTGGTGCCGTTTCTGGAGCACGACGATGCCAATCGCGCGTTGATGGGCTCAAACATGCAGCGCCAGGCAGTACCTGCGCTGCGCGCCGAAAAGCCGCTGGTCGGCACCGGCATGGAGCGGGCAGTGGCGCGCGATTCCGGCACCGTGGTCAAGGCAACGCGTGGCGGCGTGATTGATCAGATTGATGCCGGTCGCATTGTCGTGCGCGTCAACGATGACGAGACGCCGGTGGGTGATCCCGGAGTGGACATTTACAACCTGACCAAATACACCCGTTCCAACCAGAACACCTGCATCAACCAGCGTCCACTGGTGCGCGTGGGCGATCAGATCAGTGTCGGTGATATCCTCGCTGATGGCTCTTCAACAGACATGGGTGAACTGGCGCTGGGGCAGAACCTGCTGGTCGCATTCATGCCCTGGAACGGCTACAACTTCGAAGATTCGATCCTGCTGTCGGAAAAGCTGGTCAAGGAAGATCGTCTGACCAGCATTCATATTGAGGAACTGACCTGCGTGGCCAGAGACACCAAGCTTGGATCGGAAGAAATTTCAGCTGACATCCCCAATGTCTCCGGCTCCAATCTGAGTCGCCTGGATGGTTCCGGCATTGTTTACATTGGTGCCGAGGTCAAGGCCGGTGATATTCTCGTCGGCAAGGTTACGCCCAAGGGCGAAACCCAGCTCACGCCGGAAGAGAAACTGCTGCGCGCCATCTTTGGCGAGAAGGCATCCGATGTCAAGGATACCTCGCTGAAAGTGCCTTCAGGCATGGATGGCACCGTCATCGACGTGCAAGTGTTTACCCGCGACGGGGTGGAAAAAGACGCCCGGGCACTGTCCATCGAGCAGGATGAAATTGCCGAGGTGAAGCAGGACCTGAATGATCAGTTGCGCATCGTCGAACAGGCCATTTTTGCTCGCTTGCGCAGCGCCTTGCTGGGCAATGTCGCGGCCAAGGGACCGAAAGGCCTGAAGAAAGGCAACAAGATTACTGCGGATTATCTGGACGGCCTCAAGCATGATGAGTGGTTCAAATTGCGCATGAGCAATGATGATCTCAACGATCTGCTGGACAAGGCCGGGGACCAGTTGCAGACACAACGCAAGAACTTTGAAGCAAGGCTGGAAGAGAAGCGTCGCAAGATCACCCAGGGTGATGATCTTGCGCCGGGCGTGCTGAAGATGGTCAAGGTTTATCTGGCCGTGAAGCGTCGCATCCAGCCCGGCGACAAGATGGCCGGCAGGCATGGCAACAAGGGTGTGATTTCCATGATTGCGCCGGAAGAGGACATGCCGTTCATGGCCGATGGTACACCGATTGATGTGGTGCTCAATCCACTCGGCGTGCCGTCGCGCATGAACATTGGCCAGGTGCTGGAAATTCATCTGGGCTGGGCCGCCGCCGGTCTTGGCAACAAGATTGATGCCATGCTCAAAGAGCAGCGCAAGCTGGCTGAGCTGCGCGAATACCTGAACGAAATCTACAACCACGACCGCAAGGATCGGGTCAAGCTGAATGCATTCAGCGATGATGAAATTCTGGAAATGGCCAACAATCTGCGCCAGGGCGTGCCGATGGCGACACCGGTATTTGACGGTGCCGATGAAGTCGGTCTCAACCGCATGCTGGAACTGGCGGATCTGCCGCAATCAGGTCAGACCACCTTGTATGACGGTCGCACCGGCAACGCGTTCGATCGTCCGGTGACAGTGGGCTGCATGTACATGCTCAAGCTTAATCATCTGGTGGACGACAAGATGCACGCGCGTTCTACCGGACCCTACTCGCTGGTGACGCAGCAGCCGCTGGGCGGCAAGGCGCAGTTCGGTGGTCAGCGCTTCGGCGAGATGGAAGTGTGGGCGCTGGAGGCTTATGGTGCCGCCTACACGCTACAGGAAATGCTCACGGTCAAGTCCGATGATGTAGATGGCCGCAACGAGATGTACAAGAACCTGGTCGCCGGTAATCATCAGATGTCCGCCGGCATGCCCGAATCGTTCAATGTGCTGCTGCGCGAGATTCGCTCGCTCGGCATCAACATTGAAACCATTGAATCCTGATCACGGAGGCTGCTGTGAAAGACTTAATTAATTTTTTCAATCGTCAACGCGAGCAGCAGGATTTTGACGCGATCAAAATCGGGCTGTCCTCGCCAGAGCAGATCCGGTCCTGGTCTTACGGTGAAGTGAAGAAGCCGGAAACGATCAATTATCGTACCTTCAAGCCCGAACGCGATGGCTTGTTCTGTGCCGCGATTTTTGGTCCGATCAAGGATTACGAATGCCTCTGCGGCAAATACAAGCGCATGAAACATCGTGGTGTGGTGTGTGAAAAATGCGGTACCGAAGTGACACGTACCAAAGTGCGCCGCGAGCGCATGGGCCATATTGACCTGGCCAGCCCGGTCGCGCACATCTGGTTTTTGAAATCCCTGCCTTCGCGTATTGGCCTGCTGCTGGATATGACTTTGCGTGAGATCGAACGGGTGCTCTATTTCGAGTCCTACATCATCGTCGATCCGGGCATGACCGAACTCGAGAAAGGCACCATTCTGACCGAAGAGCAGTATCTGGAAGCCTACAGCGAACACGCTGACGAATTCGAAGTCAAGATGGGCGCCGAGGCGGTCTATGATCTCATCAAAAACATCGATCTGAATGCTGAGCTGGCACGCCTGCGCGAGGAAATCGATGGCACGCGCTCGGAAACCAAGCTCAAGCGTCTGACCAAGCGGCTCAAGCTGGTGGAGTCATTCTTGTCTTCCGGCAACAAGCCCGAACACATGATCATGACCATCCTGCCGGTGCTGCCGCCGGATCTGCGCCCGCTGGTGCCGCTGGATGGCGGCCGCTTCGCCACCTCCGATCTGAATGATCTGTATCGTCGCGTCATCAATCGCAATAACCGTTTGCGCCGTTTGCTGGATCTAAGCGCGCCGGACATCATCGTACGCAACGAAAAGCGCATGCTGCAGGAGTCGGTGGATGCGCTGCTGGATAACGGTCGTCGCGGTCGGGCCATCACCGGTTCCAACAAGCGGCCGTTGAAATCACTGGCCGACATGATCAAAGGCAAGCAGGGCCGGTTCCGCCAGAATCTGCTGGGCAAGCGCGTGGATTTCTCCGGGCGTTCGGTGATTGTGGTGGGCCCAACGCTGAAACTGCATCAGTGCGGTCTGCCCAAGAAAATGGCGCTGGAACTGTTCAAACCGTTCATTTTCTCTAAACTGCAGTTGCGCGGCATTACCAGTACGATCAAGGCATCGAAGAAGCTGGTGGAGCAGGAAACCGCGGAGGTCTGGGACATTCTGGAACAGGTGATCCGCGAGCATCCGGTGATGTTGAACCGGGCGCCGACCCTGCATCGACTGGGTATCCAGGCGTTTGAACCAGTATTGATCGAAGGCAAGGCGATTCAGTTGCATCCGCTGGTATGTACCGCATTCAATGCCGACTTTGACGGCGATCAGATGGCGGTACACGTGCCGCTGTCGATCGAGGCGCAACTGGAAGCACGCGCGCTGATGATGTCATCCAACAACATTCTCAGCCCGGCCAACGGTGAGCCTATCATCGTGCCCACCCAGGACGTGGTGCTGGGGCTGTACTACATGACGCGGGAGCTGGCAGGCGCCAAGGGCGAGGGCATGTTGTTTGCCGATGTTGATGAAGTTCATCGCGCTTATGAAAACGAAGTGATTGCGCTACATGCCTCGATTCGAGTGCGCATCACCCAGCATCAGCTCGATGAGAATGGCGAATGGCAGGCCGAGCGGCACCTGATCAAAACCACGGCCGGTCGTGCCTTGCTGTCCAACATCATGCCGAAAGGACTGTCGTTCGATCTGATCAACCAGATCCTGAAGAAAAAACAGATTTCCAGGTTGATTAATAGCTGTTATCGCAGGCTGGGGCTGAAAGCCACCGCCGTATTTGCCGACAGGTTGATGTATACCGGTTATCACTACGCTACCAAGGCGGGTGTGTCCATCGGTTTGAATGATCTGCATATTCCCGACGAGAAAGAGAAAATTCTCAAACTCGCTGAAAAGCAGGTACTGGATATACAGGGTCAGTATGCCTCGGGTCTGGTCACCGCCGGTGAGCGCTACAACAAGGTGGTTGATATCTGGTCACGTACCAACGAACAGGTGGCCCAGGCGATGATGAAACGCATCGGCAAGGAGGTGCGTGTTGATACCGAGGGCAATGAGGTTGAACAGGATTCGATGAATTCCGTTTACATCATGGCCGATTCCGGTGCCCGTGGCTCGCCCGCGCAGATTCGTCAGCTTGCCGGTATGCGTGGCTTGATGGCGAAGCCGGATGGTTCCATCATCGAGACCCCGATCACCGCCAATTTCCGTGAAGGTCTGAACGTCTTGCAGTACTTCATCTCCACGCATGGCGCACGCAAGGGTCTGGCTGATACGGCATTGAAGACCGCCAACTCCGGTTACCTGACCCGGCGCCTGGTGGATGTCGCCCAGGATATGGTTATCACCGAACACGACTGTGGTACCAGCCAGGGCATTACCATGACCTCAATCATTGAGGGTGGCGATGTGGTGGAAGCACTGGGTCAGCGCATTCTTGGCCGTGTTACCGCAGAAGATATTACTGCGCACGACAGCGATGAAGTGATCTGTGCAGCCAACACGCTGATTGATGAAGCTATGGTAGATACACTGGAAGCATCCGGTGTGGACAAGGTGCTGGTGCGTTCTGCCATTACCTGCGAAGCCGAGTTCGGCGTCTGTGCGCTATGCTACGGTCGCGATCTTGGGCGTGGCGATGAGGTTAATATGGGCGAGGCTGTCGGTGTTGTGGCGGCGCAATCTATCGGTGAGCCGGGCACGCAGTTGACCATGCGCACCTTCCACATCGGCGGCGCTGCTTCCCGCGCTGCTGCGGTTGACAGTATCCGCGCCAAGGCCGATGGCCGTCTGCGTTTGCACAACGTGAAGACAGTGACCAACAGTGACAACAAGCTGGTGGCGGTCTCACGTTCCGGCGAACTGTCGGTGATCGACGATCAGGGCCGTGAGCGTGAGCGTTACAAACTTTCCTACGGCGCCACCATCCACTTCAATGAAGAAGACAAGATCAAGGCTGGTGATGTGCTTGCCAATTGGGATCCGCATACACATCCCATCGTTTCCGAGGTTGCTGGACGTATCCGCTTCGACGATTTCGTCGATGGTGTGACCATGACCCAGGACGTGGATGAAATTACCGGCCTGTCGAGTATTGTTGTGACCGATCCGAAACAGCGTGGCGCGTCGGGCAAGGATTTGCGTCCGCTGGTGCGTCTGACCGACGGCCGTGGCAAGGATCTGAAACTGCCCGGTACCGAAGTGCCGGCGCACTATATGCTGCCGGCCGGTGCCATCGTTTCACTGGCGGACAAAGACAAGGTGGAGATTGGCGACGTGCTGGCGCGCATTCCGCAGGAATCCAGCAAGACCCGAGATATCACCGGCGGTCTGCCGCGCGTCGCCGATCTGTTCGAAGCACGCAAGCCGAAAGAACCTGCCATCCTTGCCGAAATCAGCGGTATCGTCTCGCTGGGCAAGGAAACCAAGGGCAAGCAGCGCATTGTCATCACCCCCAACAGCGGTGATACCTTCGAAATGCTGGTGCCCAAGTGGCGTCAGATGATCGTATTCGAAGGCGAGCACGTGGAGAAAGGCGAAGTGCTGGTTGACGGCGAACTCAATCCGCAGGACATCTTGCGCCTGCTCGGCGTGGAAGCCATGGCAGCCTATGTGGTCAAGGAAATTCAGGACGTCTATCGCCTGCAGGGTGTGGGCATCAATGACAAGCACATTGAGGTGATCATCCGCCAGATGATGCGCAAGGCGCGCGTGCTGGATCCAGGCGACACCACACTGCTGCATGGTGAACAGCTGGAGCTGAGCAAGCTGGAGGCGATCAACAAGCGTGCCATCAGTGATGATCAGCAGCCGGCCACCTATGAGCATCTGCTGCTGGGTATCACCAAGGCATCTCTGGCCACGGAATCGTTCATTTCCGCAGCCTCGTTCCAGGAAACCACGCGCGTGCTCACCGAAGCAGCGGTGACTGGTACCGTAGATGATCTGCGTGGGCTGAAAGAGAATGTCATCGTCGGACGACTGATTCCGGCAGGTACCGGATTGGCTTATCATGCCGAACGCAAGAAGCATCGTTTCGGCGATGCCGAAGCCGAGATGGCGGCCTACATGAACAAGTCAGATGCCGATGAACTAGTGGCCGAGGCGGCAGAGGCGGCTGAACAGGCTGAAAAGGCTGACATTATCGAGACAGCAAGCGAGTAAGCGCTGTCTGATTTAAAAAACCTCTGATTAATGACCACAACAAGGTCTCAGATACTCTCTCCCACTTGTGTGGGAGAGGGTTGGGGCGGTGGCCGGCGAGGCTGTGATCAGCGTTGTCTGTCAGCACGGAATAACCTCGAGACGTTATCGTCCATGACTGTTCTAGCCAATAGCTGTCCATAGTGCCTCTCTTCTCGCAGGCCTTAACTTGAAATCAGCATTGTTGCAACCAAATAGGCAGCATTGATAAATGCCCTGGAGGAGCGCAATGACAGATACAGCCGCTGACGATACCGCGATCGAGCAAGCGCCGGAACGCGAGCAGCACAGTTTCCAGACCGAGGCCAAACAGTTGCTGCACCTGATGGTGCACTCGCTGTATTCCAATCGCGAAATATTTCTGCGTGAACTGGTCTCAAACGCTGCCGACGCCTGCGACAAACTGCGTTTTCTGGCCGTTTCCGATGCCGAATTGCTGGGTGAGGACAGCGAACTGCGCATTCGCATCAGTGTGGATGAAGAAGCCAGGACGCTGACCGTCAGCGACAACGGTATCGGCATGGATCGTGATGAGGTCATCGCCAACATCGGTACCATCGCGCGATCCGGCACGAAAGAGTTTCTGCAGCAGTTGCAGGACAGCAAGGGCGAGCAGCGTGCCGAACTGATCGGCCAGTTCGGGGTTGGCTTTTACTCCAGCTTCATCGTCGCCGAGTCGGTCATGGTGGAAACAAGGCGTGCCGGTGAGTCGGCCGACGCCGGTATCCGCTGGCAGTCCGATGGCGAGGGAGAGTACACGCTGGAGCCGATCTCGCGCGCGCAACGCGGCACCGATGTCATTATCAAGCTGAAAGAAGATGCTGAGGAATTCCTGCGCGAATACCGGCTGCGCAGCGTCATTGAGCGCTACTCCGGACACATCAGTTTTCCCATCCAGCTATTGACGCAGCCGCCGGCGGAGGTTGATGAGGATGGTAAGGAAAAGGAGCAGCCGGCGCCGGAATGGCAAACTGTGAACAATACCACCGCGCTGTGGACACGAGCCAAGGCCGATATCAGCGACGAGGAATACGCTGATTTTTATCGCCAGTTAAGCAACGACAGCGAGCCGCCGCTGACCTGGACGCACAACCATGTCGAAGGTGCGCAGAGCTACAAAACACTGCTGTATGTGCCTGGACATGCACCGTTTGACATGATGTTCAATCGCGATGAGCGGCAGGGGCTAAAGCTTTACGTGCAGCGGGTGTTGATCATGGATGCAGCCGAGCAACTGCTGCCGAATTATCTGCGCTTTGTGCGCGGCGTGGTCGATTCGGCCGATCTGCCGCTGAATGTCTCGCGCGAAATCCTGCAGGAAAACGATCTGCTGCAGAAGATTCGCGCCGCTGTGGTCAAGCGCAGCCTGAAAATGCTCGACAAGCTGAGCGCGGATGAAGACAAGTATCAGCAGTTCTGGCAGCACTTCGGCAGCGTGCTGAAGGAAGGCATTGTCGAGGACATGGGCAATCGTGAAGACATCGCCCGACTGTTGCGTTTCCCGTCCACGCGCACCGGTTTGGACGGCAGTACCAGCCTGAGCGAATACATCAGCCACATGCCCGAAGGCCAGGACACGATCTGGTATGTCACTGCCGATAATCCCAAAGCAGCCGCCGGCAGCCCGCATCTGGAATGGTTCCGCGAGCAGGGCATCGAGGTCTTGTTGCTGGGTGATCGCATTGATGAATGGCTCATGGGCTACTGGTTCGAGTTTGATGGCAAGTCATTGAAATCCATCGCCAAAAGCAAGCTGGATGCTGCCGAGGCAGATGCGCCAGAGCAGGCTGACAAGGACTTGCTGGAACGCCTGCAAAAACTGCTGGGCGACAAGGTGGCGGCGGTCAACAGCAGTGCCCGGTTGAAGAGTTCGGCGGCCTGTCTGGTGCTGGACGAAAATGCCATGGCCATGCACATGCAGCAACTGCTGCAGCAGGCTGGCCAGGAGGTGCCGTCCAGCCAGCCGACCATGGAAGTCAACCTGCAGCATCCGCTGTGGCAGCAATTGGGTGTTGCCGAAGGCGACCGGTTTGAGGATCTGGGCTGGTTGTTGTACGAGCAGGCGGTGCTCAGTGGCGGCGGACAACTGGACGATCCGGCCGCATTTGTACAGCGCACCAACCGTTTGCTGAGTAGCGCCGCTGGCAAGGATTCATAAGAAATTCATACGTCAACAGCGCATTTGGCGTATACTCTGTCATGAGATTTGCTTTCAGCGAATGATCGTCAGATCTCTTTTTTTATTTTTATCCATGAAGAGTAAGTTATGTCAAATCAAGAAAACGGTGTTGTGAAGTGGTTCAACGAAGAAAAAGGTTACGGCTTTATCGCCCGTGATGGCGGCAAGGACGTTTTCGTTCACCACACCGGCATCAGTGGCAGCGGCCACAAGTCTCTGCAAGAAGGTCAGCACGTCATGATGGATGTGGTCGACGGTCAGAAAGGTCCGCAAGCTGAAAACGTGACACCGCTTTAAACCGGTTCACAATCTGTTAAGGCACACTGCGCTACGGTGCAGGTGCTGAGTTCGAGAAAGCGGCTCACGGGGCCGCTTTTTTGTATCCGGGATCTGCATTTATCAATCAGGAGTAGATTATGAGCAGGAATGTAGCCATCATCATGACACTGGCAGTGCTGTTGTCCACAGGCTGTTCCAGCAATCGCGAAACCGGCGCCTTGAGCGGTGGCGCTGCCGGTGCCGGTATCGGTGCCTTGATCGGCGATGGCGCTGCAGGGCCCATCATCGGTGGCTTGCTGGGCGTCATCGTCGGCTCGGAAATCGGCCGTGAAATGGACAAGCGTGATCGTGCCTATGTCGCCAGCACGCTGGAAAACAGCCCCAGCGGCAGGCGCAGTGAGTGGGTCAATCCTGATAATGGCAACAACTACGCGGTGACGCCGCGTGAGGCCTATGAGGGCAGTGGTGGTCAGCCGTGTCGCGAGTTTGTCTTGACCAGCGACGAGTTCAACAATCCGGTCTATGGCACTGCCTGTCGGCGCGATGACGGCACCTGGCACATGGTTGATTGATATTGCAGCCTGTCGGACTCTACGCTGATCTAGTACGGGCTGACCTACTGCGGAAAAACCGGATTGGGCCAGCTTTCCCGCTCTTCATCGTTAAATTGGCGCCTATTCGCCGCAAAAGAGCGAAAAATCTGACTTCAACCGGCTTCCCCTCGCGACGATCGGTTAAGCCCGACAGCCTGCTAGGCAATAAAAAACCGGCTCAACGAGCCGGTTTTTTTGCATTGTTAATGTCATTGCTCTGCATGCGACGGGGATAATCATAAACAGGATGTACAGGAAGTACAGGATGAAAACAGAAACAGCTACCGGCTGTCGAGACAATCGCGTGCCAAGTTGGACCGGCCATTGTGATCATCAGGTAGCCCAAACGCATTCTTTCCCAATCCTGTCTATCCTTACCATCCTGTTAAGCCGTAACCATCAGAAATAGCCGCGAATACCGCCGGCAAAACTGATGCCCGGTCGTGGCGCGAAGTCTTTCAGAAATGAAGTGTGCACGCGTTGTACCTCGTCGGTCAGGTTCTGGCCCTTGACGAACAACTCGAAGTCTGCGCCACGCACCGGCAGGCGATAGGTCAAAATCGCCGACAGATTGTTGTAGCTGGGGGTGGTGGTTTCAAACTCGGCCACGTCATCGCGTCCATTGACATGATAGAAGTCAACGTTGGCGCGCCAGTTGCCGTTGTGCCAGTCGAGGCCGGTACCGATGCGGCTCGGCGATAGTCTTGGAATGGCGCTGTCATCGCCCAGTTCGCCCTGCACGGTGTCGTAGAACACGCGCCATTCGATGCTGCCAATCGGGGTGTCGGCAAACAGGTAGCTGGCTTCGGCTTCGGTACCATAGAATTCAGCGTCCTGCTGACTCCAGAGCTGCACCGGCAAGCCATCTTCAATCTCGTCGGTATTGGCAAGAAAGACAAAGTCATCAATGTCGTTGTAGAAGAAGTCAGCGCGCAGATGCAGATTGCCCAGGTATTTGTGCACACCGATGTCGAAGTTGTTGGAGGTTTCTTCGGTCAGGGTCGGGTCACCGATCTCGAACGCCTGGGTGGCCACGTGCGGGCCGTCGGCAAACAGCTCTTCAGCGGTCGGGCTGCGTTCGGAACGGGTCCAGTTGATGGTGGCCTGCCACTGCTCGGCAAAGCGCCAGATGGCACCGGTGCTGACGGTGATGGCGGTGAAGTCGCGCTGGCTGATACCGTCTACATCCACTCCATCGCGCAGCTTGACTTCATCGTCCTGGTAGCGGAAACCGGCGGACAGTTTCACTGGATCAAGATCCAGCTCCTCGATCAGGAAGATGCCCAGCGATTCGGTGTTGTTGGCCGGGATGAAAGCCTCGGCGCCGATTGCCTCCAGATCGGTGTCTTCGTACTGCACGCCGATGACGCCGTCGATGAGACCAAAGCTGGCGTGATCCAGCTCCAGGCGGAACTCATTGGCGTCGATATTGAACGTGGTGCCGACCTCGTCGCCTTCCAGCTCGATATGTTGATAATCATTGGTCGCGAACTTGATGCTGATCTCGTCCATGCCGGCAAACGGTGTGTACAGGCCGGTTTTGAACTCGTAGCGATCCTGATCCAGATCAATGCTGATGCCGCCTTCTTCTTCCTCTTCCTCACCCGGCTCACCTTCCTCCTCTTCTTCCAGCTCGGCGGGGATGCCGTAGGTGGTATCAAACAGCTTGTAGGCGAAGCCGGCATAGCCCCAGTCGTCGACAAACGAGAAGCCGAACGTGCCGCCGGAGGTTTCCAGCGCACTGTTGGCCAGCGTGCCGCGCTCCTGCTCGGCCAGCTCTTCCGGTTCCAGTTCCGCCAGCTTGGCATCGGTCAGGGCAAAACCCGGAATGTCAAAATCGTTGGTGTCGCGGTAGAAACCATCAATGTGAAACTGAAATGCGCCCATGCCGCCATCCAGCCGCGCCACACCGGCAAACTCATCAGCTACAGTGTTGCCGCGCAACTCTACCGCGCCGGAGAAATCCTGGCGTTGTTCAGGAATGCGGTTGTCGACCAGGTTGACCACCCCGGCGCTGGCGGTGGAGCCGTACATGAGGTTGGCCGGGCCGCGCAGGATTTCGATGCTGTCGATCAGCAGTGGTTCGGCCGACACGGCGTGGTCCGGGCTCAGTGCCGAGGCATCCAGTGAGTTTAGTCCATTTTCGGTGATGCGCACGCGCGAACCGGCCAGGCCGCGGATAATGGGGCGACCGGCACCGGGGCCGAAATAGGTGCTCTGAATGCCCAGCTCGGCCTGCAGCGTCTCACCAAGGGTGGCTTCCTTGCGGTTGTCCAGCCATTCACCGGTGAGCACATCCACCGGGCTGGTGGAGTCCAGAGGCGTGCCACCCTGGGGCAGTGCGCGTACTTCAATGTTCTCGAGCTCGGTGGCGTGTGATACCTCCTTGGTGTCTGCGGTCTTGTCATCTGCATCGTTTTGTTGCGCGAATGCAGGCAGCAAAGCAGTACTGATGGCCAGGGCCAGAATGGTTTTGTTCATCGAACGCATAATGCAACCTCGGGTGAAAATCAAATCGTGAAAGCAATCTGTAATGTTATTACATAACTATAGCAATCTCAACATACGATCGCTTTTTTGCATCCAGCAGGGCCAGCCATGCGTTGGCTGAATCTGTTTGTATGGCTATTGCTGTCGGCGCCCGAAAGCCTCCATGCTCAGGTGGCAGAAGACGGCGACACAATCACACAGACACCGGTGCAAACGGATCTGCCGGAATTCCTGGCTGCTGAGGAACCGCCGCTGGATGCCGCCAAATTGCAGGCGGGCAAAGTCATTCTGCGCTTTACAGCAATCGATGAAGACATCCAGCGCGTGCGCGGCTGGGTGCTTATCAATGCCGGGCGCGCGCTGGTGTGGTCGGTGCTGACAGATTGTGATCAGGCCATGCACTACGTGCCCGACATGCGCGAGTGCGATGTGCGCGCGTCAGGTAGCGATCAATCCGGTCATGCCTTTGATCTGACCTACCACCGGGTTAAACCGTATTTCTTTCTGCCCGCGGTGGATAATCTGTTCCGCGCCACCTACCTGCCGCCGGAGCAGATCCGCTTTCGCAAGGCGGGTGGAGATCTGGTGCATTTCCAGGGCCGCTGGCAGTTTCATGCGCCTGCCGAGCAGCAGACCCTGTTGCATTATGACGCCGAAGTGGATCTGCGCGCGTCGGTCAACGCACGCGGGGAGCGGCGCATGATCCGCAAGGATGTAGGCGAGTTGTTGACCCGGCTCAAGCAACTGTCGGAACAGCATGCCGACGCTGCCTCAAGCTGATTCAGATTGCATAAGTATGCTCGCTGTGATGTGGTTTGATTGAGCTTGCAAAGCCCGGGCTTATGGCGCTTTGGAAACCCGATCCAGCGACGGACCGCCAGCTTCGGTAGTCAGCGGTTTACCGGCGGATTCAGCCCGTCCGTGTCCGAGCTTTTTCAGAAAGGGTGCCAGGATGAAGACGATGATTGCAATGACGATGGCAACAACGCCGACATTCCAGTAAACCTCCGCATATTTTGCTTTCGCTGCGGCCAGATCAACAATTTCTCCACCCACGGTTTCCGCGCCGGTGGTGGCGGCGATGACGCCGGCGATGTAGTTGCCAAAGCCCGAAGCGAGAAACCAGGCCCCCATCATCATGCCGACGACGCGCGGCACCGACAATTTGGTAATCGCAGACAGACCGACCGGAGACAGACACAGCTCGCCGGTGGTATGCAGCAGATACAACAAAATCACCCAGATCATGGCCACCTTGCCATCAATGTCAGCCAGCTCCATGCCGCCCACCAGCACCATGAAGCCCAGACCGAGCTGGAGAATGCCCAGAGCGAACTTGGCCACCGTATTGGGTTCCATGTTGCGCCTGGCCAGGGACACCCAAAGCCAGGCAAATACCGGTGCCAGCAGGAAAATGAAGCCGGCATTCAGCGACTGAAACCATGACGCCGGTATTTCCCAGCCGAGCAGCATGCGGTCGACAGCGCGGTCGGTGAACAGATTCAGTGACGAGCCTGCCTGTTCAAACAGCGCCCAGAACGGCAACTGCAGACAAATCAGAAACAGCGCCAGCAACATGCGGTCACGGTCTTCCGAGGGAATCTTGATGATATCGAGCACCACCACCGCCAGCACCAGCGCGGCACCGATCGCCAGCGGCCACTGCGTGATCAAGCCGGGCAGCGCGGACAAATCCATGCCGAAGGTGCCTGCGGCCTTGATCACGATCGGCACCGCCATGATGACAAAGCCCAGCGAGAAAATAATGATCTGCGCGCGGGGATTGTTGCCATCTGCGGGACGGCCAAACACAAACAGCGACATGCCAATGATCACTGCCATCATCAGCAGCCCGAAGGAGTTGAGCAAATCACCGACCAGGCTTTCATTTTTCACCAGCAGGAATGAAACCAGGACCATGGCAATGCCGCCAAGATAAACTGCCCATTCGGTGTTGATCGGGCCGAAAGCCTTTTCTTTAAGTTTTTCGGGAAACGGCGGTTCCGCCTTGCCCTGCAGATATTTCTGGCCGCGCAGAAACACCACCAGCCCCAGCAGCATGCCGAATCCGGCAGCGCCGAAACCATACGCCCAACCGACTTGCTGCCCCAGGTAGCCACAGATGATCACGGCCAGAAACGACCCCAGGTTGATGCCCATGTAGAAGATAGTGAAGCCACCGTCTCGGCGTGCATCGTCGGTGTCGTAGAGCTCACCGACAATGGTGGATATATTGGCTTTGAGAAATCCCACGCCGGCAATGATCAGTGCCAGAGAAAGATAGAAGATGTTCAGATAAACGGCGTTTTTGACCACATCCAGCTCATAGCTGGAGGCGGGTAGAATGCTCGGCAGATTGGCATCAACACTGGCGCTGTCGATGATTTCCAACCCCTGTTCGGTGAAGCGGACGGCACTTTGTCCGCTGTCGCCGAGCAGAAACCGCTCTACCTGTTCACCACGACCAGTGGTGATCAGCTCGTAGCTGCTTTCATCATAGTTGATGAATTGTTGCGATGTATTACCCTCGAAGGCCATGCCGAAATGGCCGAGCACCAGCAGCAGGGCACCAAAGGTGACCGCTTTACGCGAACCCAGGTAGCGATCTGCAAGCATGCCGCCGAGCACCGGCATGACATAGACCAGCGCAGTGTAGGCGCCGTAAATCAGGGCTGATTGCTGATCACTGAACAAAAAGTGCTGGGTAAGATAAAAAATCAGCAACGCGCGCATGCCGTAATAGGAAAAGCGTTCCCACATTTCGGTCATGAACAGCACGGCCAGCCCCTTGGGGTGCCCAAAAAACTCTCTACCGGTCATTGCAGATTGGTCGGCGTTGCTCATCTTTGATTCTCTCGGCTGACGTAATGATCAACTCAGACGGTTATGGCAGTGAGTACCAGGCTGAGCTATGCAAAGCGAAACAAGATGCATCAAGTCAGACCATAAAGTCAACTTATGAGCGAATTTGCGCTGCATCGGGTTTTGCTTGCATGCTGTCATGCGGCGGGTGCTGGCCGCTCAGGCTTTCAGTGTGTCCGGCCCCTGTTGGCCGGCGGATTTTTCATATTCGCCCTTGCCCACCTTCTGGTACTGGGTGAAGCCATGTCGTTCAAGGTTGTTTTTTGACAGCACTGATCCACTGCTATTGATCAGCGCTGGAGCGCAAGGTCGACGGGTAACACTGCTACCACATGCAGGACAGTCAACAAGATCCTGCTCGGACATTTTTTGCAGCCGCTCAAAACCTGGTCGGCAGAAGGCACAACCATGGGCAGCGTCGGATGATTGATAGACACGAATAGGCATAATGCTTGCGGGATTGGGTAGAACTACAAAAGCGCCCACTGTGATGTGGGATTCAATCGCGTATCATAGCACTTTCATTGTTGCTCCTTAAAAGCCATGACTGAACACCATAACACCTCGACTGGCAGTGATCAGCGGGTGATTCTGATCAGCGGTGGTTGCGGTGGCCTGGGCAGTGCGCTGGCCACAGCATTGGCTAAAGCCGAGTCAAACCTACCACTGACAATGATTTTGCTGGACCGCAATGTCCGCGCCATGGAAAAGCTGGCTGCTGCCATCGAAGCCGACAGTGAGCATACGAAGGTGGATCTGTATCCACTGGATCTGGGTGGCGCTGCGCCGGATGATTATGTGCAACTGGCCGACACCATTCAGGCAGAATATGGGCGTCTGGATGGCCTGCTGCTGGTGGCGGCGCAATTTGATGGCCTGCGCGCGCAACAACAAACGCCCCCGCATGACTGGCTGGTAGAGCTGCAGGCCAATCTCGGCAGCAGCCAGATGCTGCTGCTCAATCTGCTGCCGCTGCTGCTGCAGTCAGCCGATGGTCGCGTGGTGCTGGTCAGCAACGATCCGCAGCAGGTGCGCAAGGCCTATTGGGGCGCCTATGGCGTGGCGCAGGCCGGCATTGCAGTATTGGCCTCACAATGGGCGCAAGAGCTGGGCAACTCAAATGTGCGCGTACTGCACTGTGAGCCGGGACCGATGCGCACCAAATTACGCAGCAAAGTGTGGCCATCAGTGAGTCCGGAACAATGGCCGCAGCCGGAAGTTGCCGCCACCGCCATCGTCGATTGGTTGCAGCAGGCAGCGCCAGGCAATGACCTGCAGCAACTGTCTCTGAGCAAGGAGTGAGCAATACCATGTCCGAAGATCTGTTTCTGAAAATCATTGCGCGCGAGATACCAGCAGACATAGTGTTCGAAAACGAACGCGTGCTGGCATTCCGTGATATCAATCCGCAGGCGCCGTTGCATGTGCTGGTCATTCCCAAGACCCATGTGCGCACTGTCAATCAGCTCACTCCCCAGCACGATGCCCTGCTTGGCGAGATGGTTCGCGTGGCGGCAGACATTGCCGCATCAGAAGGCCATGCCGAGGACGGCTACCGGCTGGTGATGAACTGCGGTGAGCGCGGTGGCCAGAGTGTTTTCCACATCCATCTGCATCTGCTCGCAGGCCGCGACATGCAATGGCCGCCGGGATGAGGGCGGCACTGCTGCAAGCCGTTGCGGTTGGCGGTGGCGGCTTTGCCGGCGCGCTGCTGCGGCATATGCTCAGCAGCGCGGTCAACCGCCACTGGCACAATGCAGTCATACCGCTGGGCACGCTGCTGGTGAATCTGCTTGGTTGCCTGCTCATAGGCATGCTGGCCGGTCTCGCCGATAATAATCAGGGCTTCAGTCAGCCGTTGCGCCTGTTCCTGCTGGTCGGGCTGTTGGGTGGCTTCACCACCTATTCCACGTTCGCGTATGAGGGCCTGCAGTTGCTGCGCGTCGGCAGTCACGGCGGATTTCTGCTGTATATGGGCAGTCAATTGTTGCTGGGGTTGTTGCTGGTATGGCTGGGCTATGTGTTGGTCACAGGTCGCTGATCTCGATTCAATCTGCGCTAGCCTGGATTATTCATGATCAACTACTGCGAGTCCGTCAGTGCATGAATCTG
>CAZHRH010000020.1:0-23326 GCA_964534475.1 uncultured Wenzhouxiangellaceae bacterium | reverse complement strand
TCATTCTGCCTTGCTGGACGAAAAATCAGTTCCAGCAGAGGCAATTGGATTAGTGCAAACAGGCCCTAGACCGAATGGTCACTGCCGATATGACAGCTCTGGATCGATCTCAACATAAGGACATAAAAAAGCCGGCCAGTGGCCGGCTCGGCTAAGCTTCTGCTCTAACCTCAGTCGTTTTCATCCTCAATCATTTCCAGTTCACCCAGTTCAACTCGACCGGGGTTGTACTTATCCTGCAGGATACTAAGGTTTTTCTGCGCCTGGCGCATATCCGCAGGCTGCAAACCTGCCAGAGCAGGTATGCCGACCATTCCCAGCGTCAGGCAATCGGCGTTGGGCAGCTCACCAGCCGTGGAGGCACCACACTGCCAGCCGCTTGCACTGATTTTATTGCAGGAACTGCCTACGCGCGAACCAGAGCATTTGCGCATCTCTTTGGATATGTATGATTTGGCTCTGCTGGCCTGAGCATACATGCCGTAGTCTTGCAAATAGTTTCCGGCAAGCTGTTTTGCCGACTTGATTTCGCTATCAGAAAATTGTTCTCTCACCTGCCGGTGATATTTGACAAACCCTTCATCGCCAGCTTCGGCCGCCACATATGACCAGGCGAATGCCTCGGTCATATCTTTGGGAACACCACGCCCCGAATGATGCATGAAGGCTACGCGATACTGAGAGAATTTATCACCATATTCAGCGAGCGTTTTGTACATGTTGTAAGCACGCTCATAGCGCTTCGCCTTGTAGTGCTCATCCGCACGCTCTTGTGCCTTGGTCAGAGCAATGACCGCATTCGATGAGGTCGTATCAGTACCCTGAGCACCACCGAATGAGTTGCCGTAAGCCAGGCTGGGGCTGTCGGCGCTGGAGTATTGTGCATTGGATGCGAATGAAATCAACAGCGAACAAATAATCATGGTCTTTTTCATAAGGCTATTCTCCTTTTACGAATGTTGTCGGGTATGCGATCGATACTTAGCCAGCAAGCAGTAAAGTTATTGATGTGCCTGCCTGCAATAAAGTCTGAATGATTGATTATCAGTTTACTTGGCAGGTGTATCAACAAATCTTGCATAGATAATACGATATTATACGTACTACTGTTTGTCAAGCTAGCTATTGAAATCGCTGTAACTCCTTAGCCAAGCGGAGATAAGCTTCATATCTGGTCGTCTTGATGGCATCGTTGTGCATGGCTTTGATGACCGCACAGCCCGGGGTATCAATGTGATTACAGTCGCGAAAGCGACATTGATCCAGCCAGGGCTGAAACTCGACAAAACCTCTGGCGAGTTGCGTCACCGGCATCCGCCACAGCGAGTATTCCCAGACACCGGGTGTATCGATAACGCTACCCGCATCGACCTTGTTATCGGCAGCGGGCAGGTAATACATGCATGCCGTCGACGTGGTATGAGTGCCTTTGCCGGTCACCACGGACAAGGCGCGGGTTTGCAGATTGAGATCTGGTATCAGGGCGCTGATCAAAGAAGATTTGCCGACGCCTGACTGACCCGTGAACAGGGTTCTTTTGCGCTTGAGCAGTTCGCGCAGCTGCTGCAGACCATCACCAGCATGGGCGCTGACCTCAACTGCAGCATAGCCCAGTGCCTGATACTGTTCAATGCGCTTGGCCAGTTTGGTCACCTCTGCGCTGTCCAGGTCAGTTTTTTGCAAAACCAGCAGCGGTTTGATGTGCAGCAGTTCACAGGCCGCCAGGTAACGGTCGATCAAGTCTCTGGATGGGGCCGGCTCGGCGGCGACAATAATCGCCACCTGATCGGCATTGGCAGCAATCCACTGTGGTCGGCCACGGCGGTCGGCGCGCGCAAATCGGCTTGATCGGGGCTGTATCTGCTCAACCCATGCTTGCTCTGTTACTGAATTGACGTTGACGCGATCACCGCACAGCGGACGACCCACCTTGCGTTTATAATGCACAGTCAGTTGACAACCGGTCGCGACTCCGGCGATGCCGTGGTTGCCCCACGACACCAGGCAATCCATTGCCGTCATATCGACGACCGTTTCGCAAGCAGATTCAGCAGATGACTTCAATAACAACCTCAATTGACAATGACAGCGATCAGCGCATGATCTGGATCGATCTGGAAATGACCGGCCTTGACTGTCAGCACGATGAAATACTGGAAATAGCCATTATTGTAACGGATGCCAATCTGCATGAACTCGCAACAGCGCCGGTGCTGGCATTAAGTCATAATGAACAACGCCTGCTGGCGATGGATGATTGGAACCGGCGCACGCATCAAAAATCCGGTTTGTGGCAACGCGTGCTCGAAAGCGAGCTCGACTATGCTGCTGCCGAGACGCAGATGATCCAATTTCTGCAGCCCTGGATCAACGCTGGCGCTTCACCGATGTGCGGCAACAGCATTTGTCAGGACCGACGTTTTCTGGCGCGTTTGATGCCACAACTGGAAGCCTATTTTCATTATCGCAATCTTGACGTCAGCACACTGAAAGAGTTGTGCCGTCGCTGGGCGCCCCATGTCTTCGAAGCCTACTACAAGGAAAGCCGTCATGAAGCCCTGTCAGACATCCGCGATTCCATCGCCGAATTGAAATATTATCGCGGCCACATGGGGCAACTGGCGGGCATCAGCGAGTAACCACTTAAATTTTTTTTAGCACACTGCCATGATGCCGGCAGCAGCAGGACATTGACGCAATGACTACAGATTATCTTACCTGGAGACCCCATCCGTGGCATGGCCTGGAACCGGGGCCGCAAGCACCGGAAGTGGTGCATGCTTTTATCGAAATCACCCCGTTTGACACGGTCAAGTACGAAGTAGACAAACGCACCGGCTATCTGCGCGTGGATCGTTCTCAGCGCAGTTCATCGCTGCCGCCGAGCCTGTACGGCTTTATTCCGCAAACCTACGCCGGCAAACGCGTGGCCGATCTGATGACGCAGGTCGGTCGCGGAGATCACGATCCGCTGGATATCTGCGTGCTCAGTGAACGACACATCGCCCGCGCCGAGGTCATCGTCAATGCCCGTGTGCTCGGGGGTATCCCGATGGTGGATGGCGATGAGGCCGATGACAAGATCATTGCGGTCATGAGCAACGATCCACTGCTGGGACATATCCGCGAACTGGAACAGTTGCCCGATGTGCTGGTGGAGCGATTGATGCATTATTTTTCCACCTACAAGCAACGTCCCAATGAGCCTTCACCCAGCATCGTCGGTGATCCTTATGGTCGCAAGCACGCTGCCGCGGTTATCGAGGCGGCGATCGCTGATTATCGGGACGAATTTCTGGCCGCATAGCGCAAGCATCTGCCGACGATCATGACACTGACCGCCCCGACTGTTATCACACTGACGCGCATCGCCCTGATTCCGGTGTTGATGCTGGCGTTTTACCTGCCGGTAACCTGGCAAAACGAACTGGCTGTGGGCGTGTTCATTCTGGCCGGTATCACCGACTGGCTGGATGGCTGGCTGGCGCGCCGAACGGGGCAGACCAGCCGCTTTGGCGCATTTCTTGATCCGGTTGCTGACAAGCTGATGGTCAGCATTGCGCTGATCATGATCATAGCCGGGAACCCGCACTGGCCGCTGGTGATCTCGGCTGCCGTCATCATTGGGCGTGAAATCACCGTATCGGCGCTGCGTGAATGGATGGCGGAACTGGGCAGTCGCGGGCTGGTGGCAGTGGGTTGGCTGGGCAAGCTCAAGACCACCATGCAGATGATTGCAATCGGCTTTCTGCTGTATGCAAAACCGCTGTTTGGCCTGCCGGTATTTGCCATAGGTCAGGTGCTTTTGGTCATCGCCGCCGCTTTGACATTGTTATCTATGGTGCAATATCTGCGCGCCGCCTGGCCGGAAATCACCAGGTAGTCATTTCATGTTATGAAAACTCGCAAACAGAAAAAATCACATCCATCCGGTCTCACTTTGGCCAGCCAGGCCGATCGCCACGCGCTGTACCAGAACTCGGTGCAGGACACCGAGGCCGAACTGGATTTTGTCGATGAAGTATTTACCGACCTCAATGGCCGCCGACCCCACATTCTGCGTGAGGACTTCTGTGGCACCGGCAACACCGCCTGTACCTGGGTACAGCGCCATCGTCGACACCTGGCCATCGGTCTGGATAACGATGCCGAAGTGCTGGCCTGGGGCAGGGCGCATAACCTGTCAGCTCTGAAGCCGGGGCAGCAACAACGCGTGCGTTTGCTGCAGGCCGATGTGATGTGTCCGGCAGCACAAGCTGTGGACGTCATACTGGCAATGAATTTCAGCTACTACCTGTTTAAGACCAGGGCTGACCTGGGCACCTATTTCCGTCGTGTGCGGCAGTCACTGCAGCCGGACGGGGTTTTTCTGCTGGATGCCTACGGTGGTTATGAAGCACATTCGGAAATTGAAGAAGATCGTGAGTGTGAAGACGAACAGATCGGTGCATTTACCTATTACTGGGATCAGCACCGTTTCAATCCCATCAATCATCATATGAACTGCCAGATTCATTTCGGCTTTCCCGATGGTTCCAGAATGGACCGGGCCTTCAACTATGACTGGCGCTTATGGTGTTTGCCGGAACTGCAGGAGTTGCTGCATGAAGCCGGTTTCAACAGAGTGTATGTTTACTGGGAAGGCACCGATGAGGAGACCAACGAAGGCGACGGTGTGTACACCGTGCAAACCGAGGGTGATGCCGATGCCGGCTGGATCTGCTATCTGGTTGCGCAACTCTAGCAAACTTTGATCAATGATGCCTAATTTACCAGAGGTTCTTATCCTTACTCATCAAAGCCGGTGTAACTGACGTTGCGGATCCACTCGGCGTAGCCGTTGTAGCGTTCGGCGTTGCCCGGCAGCAGCGCGCTGACATTGAGTTCATCCAGAATGGCGATGTGCTGCTCATCATTGAGCTCCATGAGCAATGCAGTGACGCTGGCAAACGTCTCTGAATCCAGCGTCGGCGCTGCCATAATGCCTAATCCAGGCATACTCTCGGAGTTGGTGATGAAGCTGAATTGCGGGTAGTCAGTGGCCAGTTCTGACGGTATCACAATGCCTTCCACCTCTCCGCCCCAGAGTTGCTGGACGGCATCATCAAAGCTGTTCGCGGTCGAGATGATCTGCGGCTGACTCAGCGGATTGTCATACCAGCGGGTCAAAAACAGGTAGGCGGAACTGGGCGCTGCCAGAGAAGCCACTGGTTGACCGACAAGATCAAAGCGATCTTCGTAGTCAGGATTGAGCACCGCCAGCGAGTAGTCGCGGGTGGCCTCTGCCTGCACCACAAGCTGGTAATTCTGGTAGCGCAGGCGATAATCGGTCAAGGGCGCATCCTCGATTGCCAGATCGTATTGCTCGCCGGATTTGATAGTCGACCAGTGCGCCTGAAAGTTTTTCGGCGTAATCAACTCGATGTCGCGGCCAAGCCCCTGCTCGAGATATTCAGCCAGCGGCGCATAGACACTTTGTGCCAGATACTCCGGGTAGATCGGTTGCGCGACCAGCGTCAAGGCGGGCAGGCTGGCAGACTCGCCGACTGCAGCACCAGCATTGATCGCGTTCTGTGCTTGACTCTGATCATTGTTTTCGATTTCGGACTGAGTATTTGCTGCCGTGACGCTATCCTGCAAGGTGGCAGCGGAATCTGTGCTCTGGTCATTGCTCTCAACCACTTGGTTGCTGGCAGACACATTCTGATTGTCCGCACCATTGTCAGCATCATCCTGGGCCATCAGCAGTGGCGCCAAGAGCATCGATACCAACCATAGCAACAAACCGATTTTTATCAGTGGCAATGCAAACATCCCTGTTCCTCTTGTGTCATATGTTGGTGCAAACAGGCCTTCATCATATCAGTGGCGGTTATGAACAACCTTTTCACCAGACTGTTTACTGTTCTGAGACTTCATGCAGGTTCATTGATCCGCGTGAATTTTATGTCATTGCCAGCACAGAATAGCATTTCATCATCATCGGCGCCAGCGCTTCGTAACACTGCCAGACCGTGGTTAGAGACTTTTTTCTGATCGAGTTGCGGATCACAGCAACCGGCCAGCGCAATAATCTCACCGATCTGATCAGCATTTTTATCCAGCACCGGAGCACCGACAGTGATTTGATCAGCAGCCTGCAATGGCGTCTGAAATTGATACAGCCCGCGTTTGACGCGCCCGAGATAGTGCGCGCGCGCGATGATTTCCTGGCCGGGAAAGCAACCCTTGGCAAAATCCAGCGCCTGCCATTTTGCCATCGCCAGCATCTGTGGCAGGTAAACACCGCTGGTGCGGTCATCAAGCCAGACGAACCCGCTATCGATTTCATGTACCGCCCATAGCCGGGCTGTTTGTTCATCCTCATTCGTGTCGGTTGTGCGCACACAGCGCAGTTCCTGCCAGCAACATGTTGACCAGTTTGTGCTGTTGTTACTGACCGCCATGCGATATTCTGGCTCAGGCTGGAGCACGACAGCAGCGCGCAAAACAAACATCTGTAAGCGCTTGCTGACAAAATCATGCAAGGTGTGATGACTGGCAAGCAGAAAACCCATGCCCGGATTTTCATCGCGATGTATCCACAGTGTACATAAGGTGCGTCCCTTGGCATCACACCAGCAACCGATGGCGGATTCACCGGGCAGCAACGTGCTCACCCTGATGGTGAGTTGACCATCGAGAAAATCCGCCGCCTCGCTGCCGGCAATGCGCATGACCCGCAACCAGGGCAGAGCAACCAGCGCAGAGGGTACCTGGCTTGCGCTATAAGTCTGTGCTTGCACGTTCATATTGTCTGCATAAGTGGGTTGATGGCTTCATCTGATCTGGTGGTTGACTCGAATCGCTTGGGTAATATTACTCTTCGAGTAACACATACTCAGACATTTGATAAGTTATAATCCTAGCATGCCAGACAAAAACCTAGTCAACTCAAACGCTAGTGCAGAAGCAGAACATACCGCCGTTGATAATGATCCATCAACGAATTCTGTATCTGCCGCTGAACAATCGCGTCAATCGACCGCTGCAACAGAATCATCTGCGCATTCGCGTGAATCTGCATCAGACTGTCCCAGTGGCCGGAACAATAACTCTCTGAAGCTGCACAAACGCAGCGAACAGGGTGGTCGAGAGGGGCCTGATCCGGTCAGATATGGCGACTGGGAGAAAAACGGGCGCTGTATCGATTTCTGATCATCAATCACATAGCAGGCAGTTGGCACAAGATATCAACATTACCCACAGATTGAAATTCAAACGCAGACCCAAAACATGAGCAAGCAGCAAGCTACCCGGCCGTTGTCGCCGCATCTGCAAGTCTATAAACCAAGTATCATTACGGTGAGTTCTGTTTTACACAGAATCACCGGCTTGTTGCTGAGCGGATTTTCATTGCTGTGGGTGTTCTGGCTGCTGGCAATGCATGGCAGCGCCAATGATTACCAGCGTTTTCAGAATATTGCGCAGAGCTGGCCCGGCAAGCTGCTATTATTACTGGCTGGTTGGGCTTTATTCTATCACCTGCTCACCGGCATCCGCCATACCATCTGGGACAGCGTCAAAATGTTCGAGCTGGATCAGATCAAACGCTCCGGCTGGGTGGTGGTCAGTATGTCTTTATTGATGACATTACTGGCAGCAGGAGTCTGGTTATGAGTGCCGATTCAGCCAACACACGATCTGCGCTCGCCAAGGCGCGTAATCATGGTGCTGCCGGCAGTGGGGTGCGCCACTGGTGGCGCATGAAAATTTCCTCAATACTGCTGCTGGCATTGACCGTGTGGCTGTTGTTCGCGTTCAACGCCATGCACGCGGGCGATCAGTCAACGGCAAGAATGTTTCTTGCCCAGCCCTGGAACACCTGCATGGCCTTGCTGTTTTCATGGACCATTTTCTACCACGGCCAACTCGGCCTGCAGGTGGTCATAGAAGACTACGTGCACCCGACCTGGCTGGTGACGCTGATGACTGTGGTGGTGCGTTTGCTGGCAGTACTGCTGGCCACACTGAGCACGGTGCTGATCCTGCAGATCGCGCTGAATCCGCTTGCTGCGGGTGGTTGAACAGCACTGTATATGTCCATTTCACGCTACGTAACTGCACATCCGTCAAGGCCGCAGCAGTCAAGACAAGGAACACGCCCATATGTCGAACTATGATCCCATCGTGCATGAATATGACATCGTCGTGGTTGGTGCCGGTGGTGCCGGTCTGCGCGCCACCATGGGCCTGGCGGCGACGGGATTGAGCACGGCTTGCGTGACCAAGGTTTTCCCTACCCGCAGCCACACTGTCGCAGCGCAGGGCGGCATGAGCGCGGCGCTGGGCAACATGGGCGAGGATGACTGGCGCTGGCACATGTATGACACCATCAAAGGCTCCGACTGGCTTGGTGATCAGGATGCCATCGAATACATGTGCAAGGAAGCCATGCAGTCGGTGATCGAGCTGGAACATTTTGGCGTGCCGTTCTCACGCACCGAAGAGGGCAAGATCTACCAGCGCCCGTTTGGCGGTATGACCACGCATTTTGGCGACGGCACGGCCCAGCGAACCTGTGCTGCCGCTGATCGTACCGGCCATGCCATCCTGCACACGCTGTATCAGCAGTCGCTGAAGCACAAGGCGCAGTTTTTCATTGAATACTTTGCCATAGACCTGCTCATGGATGACGACGGCCACTGTCGCGGCGTGCTGGCCTGGGATCTGGCCGAAGGACAGATGCATCTGTTCAAGGCCCAGGGGGTGATCCTGGCCACCGGCGGTTACGGTCGCGCCTATTTCTCCTGCACCTCGGCGCACACCTGTACCGGCGACGGCAACGGCATGGTGCTGCGTGCCGGACTGCCGTTGCAGGACATGGAATTTGTGCAATTTCACCCCACTGGAGTGTATGGCGCCGGCATGTTGATTACCGAGGGCGTGCGCGGCGAGGGCGGTTACCTGACCAATGCCGACGGCGAGCGCTTCATGGAGCGCTACGCGCCGAATGCCAAGGATCTTGCCTCACGCGATGTGGTCAGTCGCTCCATGACCATCGAAATCAGGGAAGGGCGCGGCGTCGGCAAAAACAAGGATCATATTCATCTCAACCTGCAGCATCTCGGCAGTGATGTGATCAACGAACGCCTGCCGGGCATCGCCGAGACCGCCAGCATTTTCGCCGATGTCGATGTGACCAAACAACCGATTCCGGTGCTGCCCACAGTGCACTACAACATGGGCGGCATTCCGACCAATTATCACGGCGAAGTGGTGACCCTGAAAGACGGTGAGCCGGACAGCGTGGTGCCGGGCCTGTATGCCATCGGCGAGGCCGGATGTGTCTCCGTGCATGGTGCCAACCGGCTGGGCTCCAATTCATTGCTGGATTTGATTGTCTTCGGTCGTGCTGTGGCCCGCCGCTGTGGCGAAACCCTGACACCGGGTGCACGCCAGCCGGAAATTGCGCGCGCACAGCTGGACCGCCTGCTGGATGATTTCGATCGCATCCGCCACGCCGATGGCAGCGAGCCCACGGCCGACGTGCGCGCCGACATGCAGCAGGTGATGCAGGAGCATGCCGCGGTGTTTCGCACCAACGACACGCTGGCCGAAGGTGTCGACAAGATCACCGCCGTCTATGACCGCTTCAAAGATATTGCCGTCAGCGACCGCTCACTGGTGTGGAACTCGGATCTGGTGGAAACACTGGAACTGCGCAACCTGCTCGGCAACGCCGTATGCACCATGCAGGCAGCAGAAAATCGCAAGGAAAGTCGTGGTGCTCACGCGCATGAGGACTATCCGGAGCGCGACGACAAGGAATGGATGAAACATACGCTGACCTGGCTACAGGACGACAGCATCAGCATAGATTATCGACCGGTGCACATGTATACGCTGAGCGATGAAGTCGAAGTCGTGCCAGCAAAAAAACGCGTTTATTAATAACGGCCATGCCCACACCGATTGTTTATCTGCAAAGCTTGTTGATCGCCATGGGCTATCTGGCGCTGGCCGGCAGCTTTGTCTATATCGTTCTGACATTGATACGCGTGCTGTCTGTCAACAATCATCAGGCACATGGCAGCGATGCCATCCGCGCGAGAATCTTTATGCGCAAACTCATGCGCAAGCAACATCCGCAACCCGATGATTTCAAGCGAGCCGATCAGAACATTGGCACTGACCCGATCACCAGAAGTCAATCGCAAACTCAGGTAGGCGAAAGCAACCATGGCTGAATTCACATTACCCAAGAACTCCCGCATCCGACCCGGCAAATCGTTCCAGGCGGCGTCTGACGCCAAGCGAGTGAAAACCTTTCGCGTTTACCGCTGGAATCCCGACAGCGGTGACAATCCGCGCGTTGACAGCTACGAAGTCAACCTGGACGACTGTGGCCCAATGGTGCTGGATGCCATCATTCACATCAAAAACCAGATTGATCCGACATTGACCTTCCGGCGCTCCTGCCGTGAAGGTATTTGCGGCTCCTGTGCCATGAACATTGCCGGCAGCAACACGCTCGCCTGCACCCGATCGATCAGTGAATACTCCGGTGACATCAATATTTATCCACTGCCGCACATGCCGGTGGTCAAAGACCTGGTGACCGACATGAGCAACTTCTATGCGCAACTGGAATCGGTGCAGCCCTGGCTGCAAACCGACACTGCCGTTGCGCCCAATCGTGAGCGACTGCAAAGTCCGGAAGAGCGCAAGCAACTCGATGGCCTGTATGAGTGCATTCTGTGCGCATGCTGTTCCACTGCCTGTCCCAGCTACTGGTGGAACAGCGACCGTTATCTGGGTCCAGCCACCCTGCTGCAGGCCTATCGCTGGATCGCCGACTCCCGTGACGAAGCCAAGGGCGCCAGGCTGGATAATCTGGAAGACCCGTTTCGTGTCTATCGCTGCCACACCATCATGAACTGCACCAGCGCCTGCCCGAAAGGCCTGAATCCGGCCAAGGCGATCGCCGAGATCAAGCACGAGCTGGCACATCGCCAGGGCGTTGTCTGAGCGCAGCGCCTGCCAACGCCAATTGAACGATCCAATCTTTGCAACAAGCAACGAACCACACAGACAAGTCACTGCGCTGGCGCTGCCGGCGTGGCATGCAGGAGCTGGACATAATGCTGCTGCACTATCTGGAACAGCATTATCCACAGGCGGGCAGGGCAGAGCAGGCAGCGTTCGCGTGCTTGCTGGAGCAGGCCGATGATGTGCTGTGGGACTGGCTCAGCGGCCGTAGCTGCAGTGAAGATGCAGATCTGCAAGCGCTCATTGCGCGCATCCGCCAACGCTGAGCAAGTCCGCTGTGTCGTCGCCGCAAGCCAGCCTGCAGATGCCGCTGCATGTTGATCGCTGGCGCCACTATGCCGGCGTGCTGATGTTGCTGCTGGCTGCTGTAGCGAGCATGCTCAGCGGTCTGGACTGGTGGCTTAAAACACTACTGCTGGGGTTGCTACTGGTGACGGCCTGGTACCATTACTGGAACTGGCGACGGGCAGGGCGCTGGCGCATGTTGCAATGCAGACTGAATGGAGAGTGGACATTGGTGGATGCAGATAACAACGAGATGGTGTTCGAGCCGGCAGCAAGTCAATTGATCAGCCCGTACCTGATCATCATCCACGGCAAGGCTGCTGGACAACCGCAGCATTTGTGGTTTTGGCGGCACCGATACCCGCGCGAGAAATTCAGAAAGCTGGCATTAAAATTATATAGTTATCAGGATGATAAAGATCTAATCTAATCCTCGTTGCAACTTGATGCATCATCTATATCCAAGTTCGTTCAAGAGTTCACCTGAGCTATCATAAAAGCTGCGTTGATCCTCAGCCGACCACTGCTGCCAGCGCGGCTTCAGCTTGTCCATCGATGCTTGCTGATCGGTTCCGGGGGCGGTGTTGATGGGTTTGGCCTGAATGAAGTCAATGCTCGCCTGTGGCAAATCCAGCGCCAGAAATGAAAAAATTGCCTGCAGTTGCTGCCCGGGTTCAGTCACCAGGCTTTCATAATGAATGCGTAACACGCGCTCTGGCTGTTGCTGTTCCAGTTTCAGCACCGCAGCCACATGATCTCGCCATTGTCGCGCTGACTTGTCGATTGACCAGCCCCACATGCGTGCCATGGAATCGGCCACCTGGCGGCCGTCACGCACAATGTGGAGAAACTGCGCGTCAGGGAACATCGCCGCCAGTTCACAGGCCACCGTGCTGTAGCTTGGGGTTTGCTCAACCCAGCGTTTACCGCCGCTGCGGGATAAGTACAATGCGTTCGGGCCGGCGCCTACACAAGCTGCAAATTCGTCCCGCGTCACATTTTGCTGGTGCAACCAGCTGTGCGGGGTAAACTGCATGCCGCGCGTGAATGCAGGCTCGATGGCGCGTGCAATGGGCAGTAAAAACTCGGACTCCTCGCTACCCCACAGATCTGGGTGTTGCAACAATGCCCAGTGCAGCATTGAGGTGCCTGATCTAGGGCTACCGAGAATAAACACCGGCGCAGCGGTTGCAGCAGTAGTTTGGGCCATACTTAATCCAGATCAGCAAGCCTGCATACTGTAACTTTGCGCGCAGCGGAAATCTAGTGGTCCTTCAATCTAAACTATTGCGGTCAGGCGTTCCCCAGCCGCTGAACTCCGGCTATTAAGCAGCTAGGCAATAGCTCATAGTCAGGCTCTACAGACTGCCGGTGCCTTAGTAGATTTTACTTACAGGAAGGTACGCTGCTGCGAATGACTGCATGCAGCGATCTCGCTGACTGGTTGGGCCATTTGCTTTCCTGTTGTGCTGAGACAGACTCCGGATAGCCCTGAATAAATCTGGTATCTTACTTCGTATAATGTATATTATGTTAAATAAATTAATATCTAGCAAGATTTCTCTGTAGACAGACGTTATTCAATGAGTCCACGTCCAGAGCGAAGACAACACTGACATAGGCAGACTATGATGAGTATCTTTAACTGGCGACGAAGCACCTTGGCTAACCACAGATAAGCTATAATAATGCGGTTTTGAGCAACATTCAGGAGCAGCCATGGCGCGCGAAGATCAGATTGAACTGGAAGGCAAGGTGCTGGATACCTTACCCAACACCATGTTTCGGGTTGAGCTTGACAATGGGCATGTCATCACAGCACACATTTCCGGACGCATGCGCAAGCACTATATCCGTATTCTCACCGGTGATCGGGTCAAAGTGGAAATGACACCCTATGATCTAAGCAAGGGTCGCATCACCTACCGCATGAAATAAATAACGTATATTCAATAAGATCGAGAGTTTTTTTAATCTATAATCTCTGCTTTGTCAGTGGCAGATGCCTGGTCAGCGATCACTTCAATCTGCAGCTCACCATTTACCAGATCAACCCGCACCTTGCCACCATGCTCGGCCAGCGTTCCAAACAGCAATTCATCGGCGAGGCGATGTTTGATCTGCTGTTGAATCAGCCGTTTCATCGGCCGCGCGCCCATTTCCGGATCAAAGCCCTGCTCTGCTAACCATAAGCGGGCGTCATCTGCTACTTCCAGCGTGACCTGGCGGTCACTAAGATTGACTTCCAGCTCAAGCAGGAACTTGTCAACAATTTTCGCGACGACCTCGGTACTGAGTGATTTGAACTGGATAATCGAGTCCAGTCGATTACGGAATTCCGGCGTGAAGCTGCGGCGGATGACTTCCATCGCATCGGTGGCATCTTTTTGCCCGGTAAAGCCGATCGCGCGACTGCTCAGTTGTGCGGCGCCGGCATTGGTGGTCATGACCAGAATGACGTTGCGAAAATCGGTGGTGCGGCCATTGCTGTCGGTGAGTTTGCCGTGGTCCATGACCTGCAGCAACAGATTGAACACATCCGGGTGTGCCTTTTCAATCTCATCCAGCAGCAGCACCGCATGCGGTTTTTGCTTGATCTGTTCGGTGAGCAGGCCGCCCTGGTCAAAGCCGACATAGCCCGGCGGCGCACCGATCAAGCGTGAAACAGTGTGCGCCTCCATGTATTCGGACATATCGATGCGCACCAGTTCAATACCGAGTATGGCCGCCAGTTGCCGCGTGACTTCGGTCTTGCCGACACCGGTGGGACCGGCGAGCAGGAACGAACCAATCGGTTTGTCGGCGTCGCCCAGGCCGGAGCGCGCCAGCTTGATCGCAGCACTGAGATTGTCGATCGCCTCGTCCTGGCCGAACACCACCAACTGCAGATCGCGTGACAGTGTCGACAGCGCATCCCGGTCGGAAGTACTGACCCGGCGTTCCGGGATTTTCGCCATGCTGGCGATGACCTGTTCGATCTGTTCTTCATCAATGGTCTGCAGACGATCGTCCGGCAGTTTCAGCCGCTCGCGCGCGCCGGCCTCGTCAATGACATCAATGGCTTTGTCGGGAAGCTGGCGATCATGCAGATAGCGCGCGGACAGACTCACTGCGCTGTGCAGCGCGGCATCGGTGTAGTCAACGCCGTGATGCTCGCTGAAGCGCGCCTGCAGCCCGCGCAGGATTTCCACCGTTTCATCCTGGCTCGGCTCATCGATGTCCACTTTCTGGAACCGACGCGACAGCGCGCGATCCTTTTCAAATACGCCACGATATTCCTGAAATGTGGTCGAGCCAATGCACTTGAGCTGGCCGTTGGCCAGCATCGGCTTGATCAGGTTGGCCGCATCCATGACCGTACCGGAAGTAGCACCGGCACCAATAATGGTATGGATCTCGTCAATGAACAGCACGGCATGATCAATGCTTTTCAATTCTGCCAGCACCGCCTTCAGACGCTGCTCAAAATCTCCGCGGTACTTGCTGCCCGCCAGCAAGGCGCCGATATCCAGCGCGAAAATGGTGGCATGTTGCATCGCCGCCGGCACTTGTTGTTCCACGATGCGGCGCGCCAGCCCTTCGGCAATCGCGGTTTTTCCGACACCGGATTCACCCACCAGCAGCGGGTTGTTCTTGCGCCGCCGGCACAGGATCTGCAGCGTGCGCTCCACTTCGCGGCTGCGGCCGATGAGCGGATCGATCAGATCCTGACGCGCCATTTCGTTCAGGTTGCTGGCGTACAGATCCAGCGCCTTGACTTCTTCTGTCTTGCCCTCTTCCTGTCCCGAAGAAGGCGCATTGAGTCTGGGCACAGCGTTGGCGTCAGTACCATCTGGCTTGATGCCGTGGGAGATGTAATTGACCACATCCAGCCGGCGGATGCCCTGATTGTGCAGCAGCCAGGCAGCATGCGATTGCTGTTCGGCGAAGATAGCAACGAGAATGTTGATGCCCTGCACCATCTGGTTGCCGGATGACTGCACGTGGTAAATGGCGCGGCGCAAAACACGATTAAATGCGACCGTGGGTTGCGAGGCGTGCTCTACATCGCTGGGCATCTCCGGTACCGTGCTGGCCAGCACATCACATAAATCCCGATCCAGCAATTCAATGTCGGCGTTGCAGGCCTGCAATACCTCGCTCACTGAAGGCTCACGCAGCAGTGCCAGCAGCAGATGTTCCACGGTAACAAATTCGTGGCGCATTTCGTGGGCATAATGCGTGGCGTGATCGATGGCCTGTTTGAGCTGTTTGGTAAACATACTGGATCCGTTTTTCAGTTCATTCCGGCTGGCGGTAACGGCCAGCCTGTTCAGGTTGCGGCTTCAACCCCGCATTGCAATGGATGTTCGTGCTCGCGGGCAAAGTCATTGACAATCTTGGCTTTGGCTTCGGCGATTTGATAAGTATAGACCCCACACACGCCCTTGCCGCGCGTGTGCACATGCAACATGATCTGGGTGGCTTTCTCATAGTCCAGATTAAAGAAACGCATGAGCACATCAATGACAAAGTCCATCGGCGTGTAGTCATCGTTGAGCAAAACCACTTTGAACATCTTCGGCTGCTCCAGTTCCGGCTCTGCCAGTGCCAGATCGGCATCACGCTCGGAGTCACCCAGACCGCCCTCGCCTGCTTCGTCGTCGCCAGCAGAAGCGTGTACTGGTATGGCGCACAAGCACGACCAATAAAGATCGCGAACATACGCTTGCTGTAATTCAAAGTCTGCCGGAATGGGTTGTCTTGTCATGATTGTTGCTTGCTCATGTCATGATCTGTATTCATTGTCATAGCAGATATGGTTTCGGTTGCATTGCCACCATGATACATGGGTTTTGCCAGCACAGAAAGACATGATTACAGCGAATATCATGGCAATGCTGCTGTTGTCGGCGTTTTAAGTTTGTCTTGGGTTTGATCATGTTCCGCAACAGCCCCATATAGCCGTCATGAATACAGCAACCAGCTCGTTTCTTCCAGCGCAGATGGCGCGACCGGACAAGATCATGGTCGCCATGTCCGGCGGCGTGGATTCTTCCGTCACCGCGGCGGAGATTCTCGCCAGCGGCATTGATTGTGCCGGCATGTTTATGAAGAACTGGGAAGAAGACGATGACGCTGAGCATTGTCCTGCAGCCCGCGATGCAGACGATGCGCGTGCTGTGGCCGCGCAACTCGGTCTGCCATTTTATGCCCGCAACTTTGCCTCGGAATACTGGGATCACGTATTTGCAGACTTTTTGCAGGATTATCGCAGCGGACGTACGCCCAATCCCGATATACTCTGCAACAAGGAGATAAAGTTCAAGGTTTTCCTCGACCATGCGCACGACCTGGGCGCCAGCCACATGGCCACCGGGCACTACGTGCGCAAGCGCGTGCGTGACGGCCGTCACGAACTGCTGCGCGGTGTCGACAGCAACAAGGATCAAAGCTATTTCCTCTATGCCATCACCCAACCACAGCTTGCTGCAGCGGTGTTTCCAGTCGGCGCCATGCACAAACCGGATGTGCGGCTGCGCGCGCGTCAAGCCGGCCTGCCGGTGCATGACAAGAAAGACTCCACCGGCATCTGCTTCATTGGCGAACGCAGACTGAGTGATTTTCTGGCCCGCTGGCTGCCGCCGCGCACGGGTGACATCAGGGATTCCCGGGGGCGAGTGCTGGGACAGCATCATGGCGCCCAGTTCTTTACGCTGGGGCAACGCCAGGGCCTGGGTATCGGCGGTGTGCGCGGTGCCGCCGACGCGCCCTGGTATGTCATCGGCAAAGACATGGCCAGCAACGTTGTCTATGTGTCACAACAACATGATCACGTCTGCCTGCAGTCACACAGCATGCAGCTCGAACAGCTCAACTGGATCGCAGGTCATGCGCCTGAACAGCAGGGTTTGACGGCGAAAATCCGCTACCGGCAAGCGGACCAGAACTGTGAGCTGCAACTGAACGACGGGGACACGGCAGCAGTACATTTCACCTCAGCGCAATGGGCCGCGATGCCCGGACAGTCGGTGGTGTTCTATGCCGGTGAGCAGTGTCTGGGCGGTGGCATCATCGCCGCCACCGATGCGGAGCAACTGTCATGAATACTGCTCAGCAACAGGTTCAGGCGCTGGCTGGCGTGATGCAGGCCGTGTGTCAGATCGAGGATATTGCCAATCGCGGTGATACCGATGCCGCCGCTACGCGCACCAGTCTGACCAGCATCTTGCAGCAATCCGCTGACGATCTGGATCAAGCCGTGGGTTCGGTGGCGAATTTGCGCTATGGCCTGCAGCGCATGCATGGAATGCTGCAGGGTGAACAGAAATATCTGCCTGCCCTGCAGTACGCCATGGCAGTGATGCAAATGGCAAAAAACATGCGCCGATCTGACAGTGTGCAGCATACGGTGGCGCGTGAGCTGGAACTCATCAGCATGAGTATCAATCAGACAGGTGCAGACAAACAGGATACTGCCGCAGTCGATCATTCGTCATCTGCAGACGCCGCCGACGGCGACACTGGCGATGACCATGCTCATCCCGCCCCGGAGCTGGTGGCGCAACTGGCCGATGTATGGACCAGCGAGGTGCGCAAGCTGGAACCTCAGGTGGTGGTGCACGGCAAACCGGTTTATCTGCAAAACGACAACAACATTCAGTTGATCCGCGCGCTGTTGCTGGCAGCGTTGCGCTGTTCCTGGCTGTGGCAACAGTTGGGTGGCCGGCGTTGGCACTTGCTGTTGCGGCGCAAAAGATTGTTGTTCAATATTCGTGAGTTGCTTGGCTGAAGCCAGCTACAGACTGCCAAGGCTGAATCGGCCCCATGTTATAATATTTAACTGAAATCTAGCCAGATCTTAGCCAAGATACCGGAGTCTTTTTATGGCTGCAAAGCTGTCCACCAGTGCTTCCATTAACGCCAATAACCGCCAGTACAAGGTCTATAGCCTGAATGCGCTGGCCGAGCAGTATGATCTTGCGCGTCTGCCCTACTCGCTGCGCATCCTGTTGGAGAATCTGCTGCGACATGAGGATGCCGACTATGTTACTGCAGACGACATCAAGGCGCTGTGTGAGTGGGATCCGCAGGCAGAGCCTGCCACCGAGATTGCCTTTACCCCGGCACGCGTCATTTTGCAGGACTTCACCGGTGTGCCGGCAGTGGTGGATCTGGCCGCGATGCGCGATGCCATGTCCAACCTGGGCGGTGACCCCGAGCTGATCAACCCGCTGGCACCGGTCGAACTGGTGATTGATCATTCCGTGCAGGTGGATGAATACGGCAAGGCCGACTCGTTGGCACATAACAATGTGATTGAGTTTAAACGCAACCGCGAGCGTTACCAGTTTCTGCGCTGGGGCCAAAGTGCGTTTGAAAACTTCAAGGTGGTACCGCCCAACACCGGCATCGTGCATCAGGTCAATCTGGAGTATCTCGGCCGCGTGGTTTTTGGCGCACAACACGATGGCGAATGGTACGCCTGGCCGGACACCCTGGTCGGCACCGACTCCCACACCACCATGATCAATGGCCTGGGCATTCTCGGCTGGGGTGTCGGCGGCATTGAGGCGGAAGCGGCCATGCTGGGACAACCGGTGACCATGCTTATTCCGCAAGTGGTCGGTTTCAAGCTGGACGGCAAACTGCCGGAAGGTTCCACCGCGACCGACCTGGTGCTGACCGTGACGCAGATGCTTCGTGAACATGGTGTGGTGGGCAAGTTTGTTGAATTCTATGGCGACGGGCTGAGCAACCTGCCGTTGGCCGATCGCGCAACACTGGGCAACATGTCACCGGAATATGGTGCCACCTGTGCCATGTTCCCGGTCGATGAGGAAACCCTGCGCTATCTGCGCGCTTCCGGTCGCAGCGAGGAGCAGATCAAGCTGGTGGAAGCCTACATGCGTCATCAGGGTCTGTTTCGAGAAGACGGCCAGCCAGAAGCCGAATATTCCGCCAAGCTGGAACTGGACATGGGCGAAGTCAGACCAAGCATTGCCGGCCCGAAACGACCGCAGGATCGCATTCTGCTCGATCAGGCACAAGACGCGTGGCAGCATGACAGCGCCAAAATCATCGCCCAGCGCACGCCGGCTGAAAGCAACGAAGCACGGTTTGAAGACGAAGGCGGCAACACCGCAGTGGCCGCCGTCAGCAATGCCGGCTGTGCCATGGTCAATTACCAAGATCAGGAGTTTGAGCTCAAAGACGGCGCCATCGTCGTGGCCGCCATCACCAGTTGCACCAACACCTCCAACCCGGCGGTAATGATCGGTGCCGGTCTGCTGGCACGCAATGCTGCTGCCAAGGGCCTCAAGGTCAAACCCTGGGTGAAGACCAGCCTGGCGCCAGGCTCCAAGGTGGTCACAGACTATCTGCAGCAGGCCGAATTGCTGGATGACCTGGAAGCACTGGGTTTCTATCTGGTTGGCTATGGTTGTACCACCTGTATCGGTAACTCCGGGCCGTTGCCGGAGCCGATTGCCGAGGCCATACGCGAACATGACCTGGTGGCCTGCTCCGTGCTTTCCGGCAACCGCAACTTTGAAGGCCGTATCCACGCCGATGTGAAAATGAACTATCTGGCCTCACCGCCGCTGGTAGTCGCCTACGCGCTGGCCGGCACCATGGACATTGACCTGGCCAACGATGCGCTGGGTGAGGATGCTGACGGCAAGCCGGTTTACCTCAGTGACATCTGGCCGGATGCCCACGAAATCCAGGGCTTCATTGCCTCCAGCATCAACGCTGATATGTTCAACAGCAGTTACGGCAGTGTGTTCAAAGGCGATGACAACTGGAATTCACTGCAAACCCCCGAAGGCGAAAAGTTTGCCTGGCAAAGGCGCTCCACCTATATCCAGAATCCGCCCTATTTTGACGGCATGTCGCTGGATGTGCCGGACATCAAAGACATCAAAGACGCTCGTTGTCTGGCCAAACTGGGTGACTCCATTACCACCGATCACATCTCGCCGGCCGGCGCCATAGACCCCAAATCGCCCGCCGGTCAGTATCTGCAGGGCAAGGGCATCAAACCCGAGCATTTCAACTCCTATGGCTCTCGGCGCGGCAATCACGAAGTCATGATGCGCGGCACGTTTGCCAATGTGCGCCTGCGCAATGAACTGGCACCGGGCAAGGAAGGCAGTTGGACCACACTGTTGCCGGATGGTGAGCAGATGAGCATTTTTGCAGCTTCCCGCCATTATCTGGAAGATGATATTCCGCTGGTGGTCATCGGTGGCAAGGAATACGGCACCGGCTCATCGCGCGACTGGGCCGCCAAAGGCACCGCTCTGCTGGGCGTAAAAGCGGTGATTGCGGTCAGCTATGAACGCATCCATCGCTCCAACCTGATTGGCATGGGCGTGCTGCCGCTGACTTTTCAGGATGGCGACGACGCCGACAGCCTGGGCCTGAACGGCAAGGAACGCTACACCATTACCGGCCTGGATGATGGTATGGCGAAAACAGTGTCGGTGACAGCGACCGACGACGATGGTAACGAGACCCGGTTTGACTGCAAAGTGCGCCTGGATACGCCCCAGGAAGTGGAATATTATCGCCATGGCGGTATCCTGCACTACGTGCTGCGACAACTGGCCAGCCACCCACCGGGCGCCACACAGAAGGTGGCCTGAGATGACCCGCCTGATTTGATAGCAGTCCTGCGCTTAAACAACATCGCTGTGGAGTCCCATCCGATGCAGATATGCGCAGAGAAGCCGATATTGATGGCAATGGTTGGTCTTGGCAGTGCCCTGTGCACTATGCTTGCCATGGCGCAGATGCAGCCTGCCGGCCAGGAAAATTTCCTTTCCAGCGCTGATTCGCTGGTGCCGCCCAACTGTCTTACCGATCCCCTGCCCGGCCCCGCTGGCAGCATCACCGAAGGCGTGGTTTCGTTTCCTGTCAGCGAAGCCATTAACGGTCCCGATACCGATGTGCGCATACGCATCTGGCGTGCTGCCTGTCATGAAACTCAGCGCAGTGCCGTGTTGCTGCAGTTTGAAAATGTCACCGGCGACTTTTTTGCGGTGCCATTTCTTGGCCCCCTGCTCATTGGTAATCAGAGTAACGGCTTCAGTGCGGCCAGCTACCGCACGCGCGCCAATGATTTTGCCATGCCCACGCAGCTTGACTTGCAGACCAGCTGGTTTCTCAACAATGGTGTGTCTGACCCCTATCTGGTTGAAATCGGTCCGTTGCTCACCGGACAGGACAGCAACGAGCTGGATATCGAAGAATATCAACAGGCCTTCGGGCTGACTTTTCTGGCCTTCAATAATCAAGGTGAGCCGAGTTCGATTGAAACCGTCGATGTGCCGGCCGCCAGCGCCAGTGACATGGCCACGCAGTTTGATTTAGCACCGCTGAGCGGTCGCTTCAGCGGCAACTGGGTGGCGCAGGATACCCGAGATCAGGGCATCCTGCTCAGCATCAGCGAGCTGCCTGATCGCAACCTAGTCGCGTTCATGGCCTGGTTTACCTATGGCGCTGATGGTGAGCAGGCCTGGTTCACTGCAAATACCTTGTTTGAGATCGGTGATAACCAGATCAGCCTGAACATCAATCAGGGCAGCAACGGTCAGTTTCAGAGCATTCAGCCTGCCACGCGCACCGTGGTCGGCGCTGCCACCTTGCGCGTGATCAACTGTGCGCAACTGGAATTGCAGTTTGACCTGGCCAGCGTCGGTCTGGGCAGCGATACCATCATACTGGAGCGTCTGTTTGCCGGCGAAATCGCCGGCTACGCCTGTCGTGACCTGCCCGCACGCAGCCAGTAAAATCCTGCTCACGCGCGGAAGGCTACTGTCCTTGCAAATGCCGCTTCGCCGCTTCCCCCAGCGACCGGTCAAACGTGGCCAGGTAGGCATTCAACTCGGCCGCCAGCCAAAGATAGGCAGCGTCATAGGCTGAAAGCTTGTATTGCAAGGCCAAACGCCACTGAGCGGTTGAATTCACGCAATAAAACCCGATGGGCATCTCCGAGAAGTCGGCCAGCCCCTGAATGGCGACATCTTTCAAACCTCCCCCTGCTTTCTTTACCGCAACACTGACCATTTCATGGCTGAGCAGATTAGGTGTGGACAATTCATGCCCCGCCATCAATTCACCGGCCACGAGACGCTCCGGCTCCTGGAAAACGTATGCGGCCACCACACTGCAATCCACCACCAAAGTAGTTTGCGGCGCATAACGGCCTACCGGCTCGGCTACGATCAGCGCATCAGCGGCTGTCACGGTCGGCCCGGATGATGTCTACTGAACGCGGGCCTTGGGTGATCGGTTCGGGATACCTGGCAAACATCTCCTGTGTGAGTTGCTTGACCGATTTCTTGCCTTCGACGGATTGCACCGACAAACCGCCGTCTTGATCATGAGCAACAGAGTCTGCCGCGGCCCGGTTGATGATAACCATCAACTCGCCCTGCAACGACCGATGGTTAGCAGCCGCACGCAGGCGCAGGCGCTCGACCACAAGTTCGGGCACGTTCTTAATCGACAGACTGGGCATGATCGACTCCACTACATATCCACGACGGATTCATTATAGAACCATTTCGGATCGCGATCTAGCGGAAATGAAACACCGAGTTAATTATGCACATGCACCAATCTGACAAGGTTTCCGGATCGTGGCACGGGGACCTTGTCGCGCCCGTGCATAATCGATCAGAGGCTAATTAATAATTGGTTCCCTAACTTCCCGATCGGCGCAAGCCATATTGTGCCAACAGACCAACACCCAGCAGCAGCAGCAACCATGACCACCAGGAGCCGGCCGGCACTTCCACCGGCAGGAAATTGACCGGGGTGACGGTGGAATCAGAGCCACCCACATCGTCACCGCCGGGCTCACTGGCGACTGCCGTGGCGATATTCACCACCGCACCGGAAGCGACATCATCAAAGTCAATCGTCAGGCTACCACTGCACAATATCATTTCGCCCGGCAGCAGTATCGCTACCGGTATGCTCGGTATGCACAGCAGATTGTCGATCAGATCATCGTTCACGA